>JASUSP010000015.1 GCA_030446005.1 Tepidanaerobacteraceae bacterium
GTAGGGACGACCTGCCTTCACCAGCCGCTATACTGATTATATCATGAAAGTGCATTTTCATCCTCTGATGGTGCCGCATTTTGCGGCATGGGAGTCTACTATCACAAATACGTTGCGGGGAACCTGGGGATGATACGGTTCACCTTACCAGCCAGTCGCTGTTCAGCTTTCTAGGAAGCCTTATCGCTCCGTTCATTGTTGTAAGACTCGGGAAGAGGTCCACGTTCATATTCGCGTCGCTGTTAAACCCGATACTTTTTACCATATTGTTTCTCTCGGCTGGCAGGAATACTTACATCTTTATAGCCTTGAGCAGTTTAGGTGCATTTTTGGGAGCCAGCAGCATGTCATCGGTCCCGAGCTTTATGTGGACACGGCCGAATACGGCAAATGGAAAACCGGCAAGGACCTGACGGCTTTCATCATGTCCATGTCGGCAATGCCGATAAAAATCGGAGTTGCTTTGAGCGGTGCGGTGGTAGGTTACGGCCTTGCCATGATCGGGTACAATCCTTTAGCTGAACCCACCGAAGGGTTAATTAAAGGCATAATAAACCTTATCGCCTTGGTACCCATATCCTGTGGGTTGATGGCAGCACTAATATTTATACTGTTTTACAGGCTTACCGATGTGAAGGTAATGGAGATAATGAGTGCAAACCAACGCAAAATACGATAATCCGGGGCAGCCGGTGACCAACGAAAAGAAAGAGGATTCGGTAAAGGAGTTCTCGCGCGAGTATCCCCCATTCAAATCAAAGTACATAGTTTCCTTCGAGGAATTTATAGAGGGCTACCCTATAGTGGATGAAAGGGTAGTTCCCTACTTGAAGGCGGCCTATGATAAAAATACCAGTATGGTAATTCCGTATTTGTTTGTGCTTTGATTTTAAAAATAAATTTAATATTAAAATAACGGGAGGTTATATAAATGGTAAAAGATGCGAAAAAGCTGGCTGAAGAAAGGCTTGCGCGCTTTGAAGCGGCCATAAACCTTGAGGAACCTGACAGAGTCCCTTGTTCCGGGATAGGCGGAGATATAGTGGCAAGTTACGCCGGCATCACCCAGTACGAAATGTGTTACGATTATGAAAAGGCTTTGAAAGCTTCAGAAAAATTTATGAGAGATTTTCCCTTCGATATGGCGATGGCGGGCTCTCCGGGATTGGACGGCAGGGTATTTTGCCTTGCTTTTGTAGAATTTCCCGATATTTCTCCGGCCTTGACCCTTATAACAGGACCTCTCCACGATATTCTTGGGGACAAATACTACAGGTATCCGGGCAGGGAAATCAGCGAAAATGCATCTCCGCAGTTTATCGGAGGCACCTTCATGGAAGCTGACGAGTACGACGAATTGATAAAAGACCCGGTGAAATTTGTCGCGGAAACGGTGCTCCCAAGGGCTTGCAAGAATCTGGAAACCCCCCGTAAGGCCATGGCCACCTGTGTGCGACTCGGAATGGAACTTTCAAGAAGTGCGGGATATGCTTTTCAATTCGGAAAAATTGCTGCAGAATTGGGATACCCGGTCATCCCGATGGGGTGGGGGTACGCGCCTCTTGATATGATTGGTGACTTTTTAAGAGGGGTGGACAACTTAATATTGGATATCCGAAGATACCCGGAAAAGGTCAAAAAAGCCGCTGAAGTGCTGGTAGAACCCCTGATAAACTACTCCCTATCTTTTAAAGCTATGGGGGCAAAATACGCTATGTTTCCACTGCACCTGAATGAGTACCTATCGCCGAAACTTTACAGGGAATTTTACTGGCCGACGCTGAAAACTATAATACTTAGGCTTTTAGAAGAAGGCATAAAATCCTGGGTCTTCTTCGAAGGGCGCCACGACGCTCACCTGGAAACCATATTGGAACTGCCGAAAGGCTGGGGAGTTGCGTATTTTGAAAAGACCGACGTGGTTAAAGCAAAACAATTGTTGAAGGACCATACGTGTGTCATGGGAGGTATACCGGTCGGTCTGCTGGTCGGTGGGACACCGGAAAAAATAAAAGAGCATATCAAAAATTTGCTGGAGCAGGTAAAGCCGGGAGGAGGCTTCATACTGGCCGCCGGAGTAGGCTCGGTGCCCGCCGGTACTCCCGTTGAAAACTTGAAAGCTGTAATTGAGGCCGTCGAGGAATACGGTTAATTTAGAAAATCGGCGCCGACTGCAATAGTCGGTGTCGATTTTTTGCGCCGAAAAGCTTCACTTTAAAAGATTGCGCTATCCGGCATTTATAATATATAATCATTTTGCAGACTTAATGTGGAAAGATATTTGTTTCTTTTTATACTAGAGGTGTGTTTTGTGAGAATGGAATTTTATCCTGAAGAGAAAGACTACTTTTTTAAGAAGACTGACGGCCGCGTCAAATTGGTATCGGCAATTTTTAGTATCGCAGCTCTTTCGACTATCCGCACATGGGAATATCTCGCCGCCTGTTTAGGGTTTTATATTTTTCTTCTTTGCCTTACCGGATTTCCGGTTTTAAAGTGGATGCGGCGCATTTTCTTTCCGGTTTTGTTTGCAGGTGCCATGAGCGCCGCGGCTGCTTTTGCCAATTTTTATGCGGGTAGGCAATACGCCGGCATAGACGGTGCCGTCCTTTTTTTAAGGGCACTTTGCGCCATAGTCGTATTAAGTTCCGTGATTTACAGCATGAGCTTCAGGGAGCTGGTCTTTTCCTTAAAGGTTTTGCACGTTCCCGATGTACTGGTGAACCTCATCGGTTTTACAATTAGGTATGCGAATATATTAACCGATGAACTTTCAAGGATGAAGAAAGCGAGAAAGGCAAGGGGATATTCGAAGGGCAGGAACTTCTGGCATACCGCCACCATGAAGGTGATAGGGCAGACGGTCGCCGTCTTGTTTCTTAGATCTTACGAAAGAAGCGAAAGGGTATATCAAGCAATGCTATCTAGAGGTTACGGCGGGGATATAAGGTTACTTTCAGCTCCAGCAAGACCGGGGAAAAAAGATTTCGCTTTTGGAGCGCTGATGGCCGGAGTGCCGCTTTTTTTCAAAGTCGCCGAAATGGGGGCATTTTCATGGATTATGCGGTAGAAATTCATAACCTTGCTTTCCGGCATAAAGACGGAACCGTAGCGCTCAGAGGCGTCACGATGAAAGTAAAAAAAGGCTCAAAGACGGCCATCTTGGGACACAATGGTGCGGGAAAATCCACGCTTCTTTTTCATTTGAACGGCATATATCTGCCTCAGCAGGGAAGTGTAAAAATTTTGGGAGTGGAGGTCAACCGGAAAAACGAGAAACTGGTAAGAAAAATGGTGGGCCTTGTGTTCCAGGACCCCGACGATCAGGTTTTTTCCCCGACGGTATGGGACGATGTAGCCTTCGGCCCGGCAAATTTCGGCCTTCCTCGGGAAGAAATCGAAATCAGGGTAAAGGAGGCTCTGAGGGCCGTGGTTATGGAGGAATTCGCCGATAAAATGCCCTTTCATTTGAGTTACGGCCAGAGAAAAAGGGTGGCCATAGCGGGGGTGCTTGCAGTGAAGCCCGAGATTTTGGTGCTGGATGAGCCTCACGCTTTCCTCGACCCGAAAAGCAAGGAAAATCTTTTTGATATCCTGGAAAAGGAAAACCAGGATGGGAGAACGGTTATTATCGCCACCCATGATGTAGATTTTGCCTATGAATGGGCCGATGAAATTGTGGTGATGAAAGAAGGGAGAGTTCTGGCTCAAGGGGGGACTGAAGTTCTTTGCAGGGAAGAAATAATAAAAGGGGCCGGACTGGAATTTCCCAAGGTAGTCAGGTTTTTTAACAGGATTCACGGATTAAAGGTTGAAAAAGCTCCGAAAACAATAGATGAAGCAGCAGAGCTGGTGAATAAACTTCTTAAAAATATACCGCAAAGGGATTGACAAAAATATAACAAATTTTTTATAATAATGTCAGAGGAAAAATTGAAAAGATTTTAGAAAAGTACCATGAAGGTACAAAACAGCCATGAAGGCCTCAAGTGGATGAATCCACAAGGCTTCTTCATGGCTTTTTTAATTACGAATACATAAGGAGGAACGAATTATGCACATTCCCGATGGTTTTCTCGATGCCAAAACCGCAGTTGCCACATCAGCCGCAAGTTTAGCTGCCCTTAAGTACAGCATGACAAAAGTAAAAGAGGAACTGGGCGAAAGAGATGTTCCTTCCCTGGGTGTAATGGCAGCCTTCATTTTTGCCGCTCAAATGGTCAATTTCCCGGTAATGGCCGGCACCTCGGGCCATCTGCTGGGGGCGGCGCTGGCTGCCATTTTGTTCGGACCTTACAGTGCCAGCCTCATCCTGAGCGCAGTACTTATAGTCCAATGCCTTTTTTTCCAGGACGGGGGCATTACTGCGCTAGGTGCCAACATTTTAAATATGGCCGTGGCAGCCACTTTTGTTGCCAGCTGCGTTTACAGCGCCGTTAAAAAATTGAAATTTGCAGGAAGCGAGATAGCAGCCGTATTTCTTTCCGCCTGGATCTCTGTTCTTGTCGGGGCGTTTTTAACTAGTGTTGAGCTTGCACTATCGGACACCGTGCCCTTGAATGCGGTCATCGCTCCCATGATGCTGGTTCATGCCGTCATAGGTATTGGTGAAGGTATTATAACCTGTGCGGCGGTGGGCTATGTAAGGAGATTTTTAGATGGGAAATCAGGAGCCTGCGTAAATTCTGACGCCGGAGGTGGGGTAAATTGAACCGGTGGGCGATGTTGTTATTTCTGGCTGTAGTTGTTGCGGCTTTTTTGTCGCCTTTTGCTTCTCCTCATCCGGACGGCCTCGAGAGGGTAGCGGAAGATCTGGGTTTTTTAAAAAAAGGCGAATCTCCGGTGCTCCAATTTTCGCCAATGCCCGATTACACCGTTGCAACCATAAATGACGAAAGGGTATCTACGGCGCTGGCCGGCGTGACCGGAACTCTAATTACTCTGGCTTTTGTCTGGGGTTGGATGAAGTTAATCTCCAAATTTTAGCGAATGCACGGTGAAAGTTTCCAGGGATACTTGAAAAAAGTTGCCCGTATTTTAAAATAGTACTGAGGGATTTTGGGAGGGAGCTTTAATATGATGGATGGTCATAACATGACCGGAAATGGTGAAAGCAAAAAAGAAATCGATACCTTGCGGGTTTTGCTCGCCCACTGGATCGAGCACAACCGATCCCATGAAGAGAATTTCCGCAGCTGGGTTGAAAAATCGAAAAACCTCGGGAAAATTGAGGCTTCCAGAATGATTGAAAAAGCCGCCGATGCTTTGAAGGCTGCCAGCGACTTTCTACTAGAAGCCAAAAGACATATATAAGGAGTGAAAGTTATGTGTGAATCGAAGGTCTACCTTTACGAACGGGGCGAAGAAAGGGAGATAATGGATAATGTTATTTTTATAGAACCTCAGGGAGACAGGGTCTTCATGTACAACCTACTGGGGGAACAAAAGATTCTGGATGCAAGAATAAAAGAAATAAAACTGCTGGAACATAAAATTATTCTGGAAAGCAGGAAAGATAAAAAATGATAATCGCGGTTGTGGATGGGATGGGAGGGGGTATAGGAAGCCAGATTATAGCACTTTTAAGGCAGGATTTACCCCCTGAAGTAAAAATATACGCCTTGGGGACCAATTCGGCAGCTACTTCAAACATGATGAAAGAAAAAGCAAACAAGGGCGCCACCGGTGAAAACGCCATCATCTACAATGTAAACAAAGTCGATGTGATAGTCGGTTCCATGGGCATAGTTATTCCGAACTGCATGATGGGCGAGATCACTCCAAAAATCGCCGAAGCCATAGCATCGTGCAGGGCTAAAAAAATACTTATCCCTATTGTGGATAACGAGGATATATCGGTTCTTGGTATAGAAAAAAAGCCGCTTTTCCTTTCCATAAAGGATGCCATAGAAAAGATTAAAGCCCTTTTGGAAACGGAAAAATAAAGGCCCCTTTAAAAGGGGCTTGTTTTTCATCTTTTTCGAAAGGGGATGGGACCATGCTAAAAGTGAGCATATTGCAGATGGAGATTATGTTTGGCGAGCCGGAGGAAAACCGAAAGAAAGCTGAAAGAATGCTTAAAGAAGCTTTGAAGGTAAAGGTAAAACCCGACATTGTTTTGCTTCCGGAAATGTGGAATACCAGTTACGACCTAAAAAGGCTTTCAAATATAGCCGACAGGAACGGCAGTCCCACCATAGAATGGCTAAAAAAAGTTGCAAAGGAAAACGGTATTAACATAGTGGCGGGGTCGATAGCCGACATAAGATGCGATGAATACAGCGAAGTTCCCCGGGTGTACAATACCGCCTATGCAATAAATAGAAACGGAGAGGTGGTCGCGCGTTACGACAAGGTTCACAGGTTCAGGCTGATGGATGAAGAAAAATACTTTTCGCCGGGAGAAAAAGCCGTCACCTTTGAGCTGGACGGTGTAAAATGCGGAATTGCCATATGCTACGACATAAGGTTTCCCGAATTCATAAGGAAAATAGCCCTGCTCGGGGCCCAAATCCTTTTTGTGCCGGCCCAGTGGCCCAAGCCCAGGGAGATGCACTGGAGACTTTTGAACATTGTGAGGGCCATAGAAAATCAGTTTTTCGTGGTGGGAGCAAACCGGGTAGGGAGGGAAGGCAAAGCAGAATTTCCCGGGTGCTCCATCGTCGTTGACCCCTGGGGTGAAGTGCTGCTGGAAGCCGACGAAAGGGAGGGCGTTTTCGAGGCTGTAATAGACCTGTCGGCGGTGGAACAGGTGAGGAAGCGCATACCCGTTTTTGAAGATCGAAGGCCCGATGTATATTAATGGCAAATGAGCAAAATATATAAATGCCGGGGAAGGGCTGTAGGGTTGAAGGGAGGATTTCTTGGTGAATCCTAAAACCATAATGGCCATTTTACAGCGGGATAGAAAAGCTTCCGCGCCTAAAGTCCAGGAGGTGCTGACGAAATACGGTGACAACATAAAAGTGAGGCTCGGGATTCACGACACCGATGAAAACCATTCTTCCGATGAAGGTCTCATTATCCTCCAGCTCTGCGGCTCCGATGAAGAAACAGGGAGACTAGAAAGGGAGCTGAATTCCTTAGAAGGTGTAAAGGCGAAAAAAATAATCCTTTCATTCAGCGATGAAGTCGAACAGTTCATACGAAGTATAGAAGTTTAGCGTCCGGGAAGCATTCCCGGATTTTTACTTCAAAGAATTCCTTGAGTTCCCTCATCTTGTCAGGAGGGTATACGTATTTTCCGTAGCCGAACTGGCCGAATTTGAAAACCCTTTCTTCTTCATCGAGGGGAACCTTGGTTTTTGGAAAAACGACAAGGATGTTCTTTTTTGCCCTCGCCGTGAACCGGTGGGTTATAAGTTCGAATTCAACGGATTTAACGATTCCTGAAAGCCCTTCTGCAAGCTTATGGAAAAGCTCTTCGTATTCCTGCCTCCAGCCGGGATAGTAAAAGATGGGGCCTATTATGAAGCCCAGCGGATATTCGCTTAAAGCCACCTTTTTTGCAGCTTCTATTCTTTCCTCCAGCGGCGGGGTTTTGTGTTCGAATTTTTTTATTATGCCTTCGGAATTGATGCTGAAGCGGAAGGTGGTTTTACCGCCGTGTTTCGCATCAAGCAGCGAATCGACGTTGGTAAACTTTGTCACGAACCGAAAAAGGCCCTTTTTCTGTTTGGCGAAAAACTCGATGGTTTTTTTAAGGGCGCCGGTGTAAGGTTCTACGGGCAAGGGGTCCGAAGTGGCCGATCCTTCGAAAATGGTAACTTCCGGCGACCTTTCTTCGATATACTTTTTAGCCCTCTCGAGGATTTCGTCTAGGTTTACATAGACCCTTATGAAAGGCTTTTTCCCAAGAGTGGTGTTGAGGTAACAGTATTCGCATTCGCCTATACAGCTTGTCACGAGGGGCAGCTGGTAATGGGCGGAGGGCTTGCAACTTTCAAAGTCCAAGGTTTTTCGAACCCCCACCACCAGGGTCCTTTTGGCCTCCAAATAAGCTTCCTGGGGCGTTTTGCCTGGGATACCCAGAACTCTGTTGTGGGAAGTGGTAAAGTACACGTCCACACCCATTTCCTGCATTTTGTAGTAAATATTCCTACCCAATGGATAGTTTAAAGCTTCGCGTTCAAAGTAGGCCCTTTTTGGGATGAATATTTCCATTTTATCACCTCATTTTATTTTTCCCTAAAAGGGCCTTTATCAATGAATGCCGGTTGAACTCTAAGGTCCTAAAATGATAAACTTATTTTGAAATAGAAGTTTTAAAGAAAAACTGAAGACGATACAATCCCTGCCATTATTTTTATTTTGGAGATGGATGGGAAAGTCATGGGGAAAATGGCAAGACAGGGAATGTTAATTACAATAAGAGCATGCTTTGTTAGAAAGATGGCTTATTACATAAATTGGAGCGTGAAGGTCGATGAAGGGAAAGCTAAAACTCGTATCGACGAATTGTTATACTTTTACAAACAGCGAATCGAAGGTAGAAATCAACGTCTACCTAAGCCCCAGGCTATTTGAGGATTTTGTGGAGGATGAGGCCATAAACCAGCTTTACAACGCATCGCTCCTTCCGGGGGTGGTAAGTCCGGTCATAGGAATGCCGGACATCCACACAGGCTTCGGGCTACCGATAGGAGGCGTAATGGCGACCGATTACGAAAAGGGCGTAGTGTCGGCGGGAGCCGTTGGAATGGACATAAACTGCGGCGTCAGGCTCCTTACAACCAAAATTGATGCCGGTGAGATTGATAAGGAAAAAATATCGAGAATTTTAGACAGGATTTCCGCGCGGGTGCCTTCCGGAGTGGGGAAATCCAGCGCCGTAAAGTCCTTGCGGAAACCGGATTTGGAGGCAATAGCAAACATGGGTGTTGAATATTTCGTAAGGGCGGGTTACGGCAGGCTAGAGGACCTAGAAAGGATAGAAGACAGGGGCTGCATCCCGGGAGCGGACGCCAAGGCCGTACCCAAATCGGCGAGAGAAAGGGCCGACCAGCTCGCCACCATCGGCGGCGGCAATCACTTCATCGAAATCGGAAGAGTTTCCAAGGTTTTCGACGAGGAACTGGCATCGCGGTTCGGGCTTTTCAAAAATATGGTGTACGTGCTCATTCACACAGGAAGCAGGGGGCTTGGACACCAGATTTGCACCGATTACTCGAGGATTATGTGGGAACATTCGGAGAAAAATGGTACAAGGGCACCGGTAAAGGGCCTTTCGTGCGCGCCGGTTTTTTCGGAGGACGGGCAGAACTACCTGAAGGCAATGGCATGCGCTGCAAACTACGCCTTCTGCAACCGCCAGCTCATAACGCACTTCGTCCGGGAGGCATTCGTGGAAGTGCTGAAAAAACCGGAATCGGAACTGGGCCTGGACCTTTTGTACGATGTGGCCCACAATATTGCGAAAAAAGAAAAGTACGGCAAAAGGTGGCTCCTGGTCCACCGGAAGGGCGCCACCAGGGCACTTCCGGCGGGACACGGTGATAATCCCCTTTGCTATCGCGACACGGGACATCCCGCGATAATCCCGGGCAGTATGGGTACCGCCTCTTACGTGCTCGTCGGCCTTCCGGAGATACACCGCACGTTTTGTTCGGTAAACCACGGAGCGGGAAGGGTCATGTCTCGAAGGAGGGCAAAGAGTGAATTTACAAAAGAAGAGCTTCTCGAGCAGACCAAAAACGTGGTAATAGCGTCCAGCAATCTGAAAGCCCTGCTCGATGAAGCCCCGCTGGCCTATAAGGACATCGACGAGGTTGTTTTTACTCTTGTCGATGCCGGGCTTACGAAACCAGTAGTAAAATTAAAGCCCATGGGTGTATTGAAGGGCGAGGGAGAGGAATCCTAGGAAATTGCCGCAGACGTAATACTTGTTTAACCAATTTGTGCGATTATTATGTGTTATAATTAGAATATAAAGAATACTTTTCCGGGTGTGATTTTATGAAAAAGACTGTCAGGGCATTGTTAAACAAAAGAATACTAAAAGCGTCAGAAGGCGAAGCATCAAGATATACAGGTGGAGACTGTCTAGATTGCGATTATGTAATTGTAACAGAAAACGGCAAAGTGAGTAAAATCTATGACGTATATAAAAGCGGTAATTTAAAAAAATTTCGTATTATAGGGGACTTTGTACTTGTAAAAGAAGAAGATGTTATAGATCTGGAAAGTTATAGTGGCGAAACGTTTGTAGCAATAAATGGGAAGGGAGAAATAGTTGGAGTTGTATCAATAAAGGAAATAATTTCTTTCATGAACGAATATATAAAAAACCTGAGAAATGAACTAGATATGGTAAAAACTGATTTAGAGGCTTTTATGGCTTGTTCGGACGACCTCGCTTGCATTACCGATGGTTCAGGGTCAAAAGTGAGGATAAGTTCATCGTGCGAGAAGATATACGGTGTAAAACCCGAAAGCTTGATCGGCAAAAACGTCAAGGACCTCGAAAAAAACGGAATGTACTTTCCATCGGCAACCCGGATGGTAATTGAAGAAAAAAAGCCTGTGACGATAACGCAAAAGACCAAAACTGGCCGAAAACTGCTGGTAATGGCCACGCCGGTCTTTGATGAAAACGGAAACATAAAGAGAGTGGTGAGTATTTCTAAAGATATAACAGACGAAGAAAAACTGAAAGCTGAACTCAATCATACGAAAGAACTTCTTCAAAAATACGAGAGGGAATTAGTTGCTCTGAGAGCAGCGAATACAGCCAGATCCCAGATTATTTACAGGAGCAAAGCGATGGAAAAATTAATGGAAACAGTAAACAAAATAGCGATGGTAGAATCTACGGTGCTTATATATGGGGAGACAGGCGTTGGAAAAGAAGTTTTGGCAAAGTACATCCACAGTGTAAGCGACAGGAGCGAAGGACCATTTGTAAAAATAAATTGTGGTGCAATCCCTGAAACTCTCCTTGAAGCAGAACTTTTTGGATATGAAAAAGGGGCGTTTACCGGGGCAAGAAGCGAAGGTAAACCTGGCCTTTTTGAAGTGGCAGATGGAGGAACAATGCTTCTCGACGAAATAAGCGAGCTTCCTATGTCACTGCAGGTCAAATTATTGAGGGTATTGCAGGAAAAAGAATTCATCAGGGTTGGCGGGATTAAGACGATAAAAGTCGATGTAAGGATAATCGCTGCTTCAAACAAAGACTTAAAAGAACTGGTAAAAGAAGGAAAATTTAGGCAGGATTTATATTACAGGCTCAATGTAGTCCCGATTACCATTCCCCCTCTGAGAGAACGAACGGAAGACATCCCCATTCTTGCTCATCATTTTTTAAATAAGTACAACGAAAAATACGGTCGATCAAAGCAATTGACAAACGAAGTAATTGAAGCATTTTTGAGATATTCCTGGCCGGGAAATGTGCGGGAGTTAGAGCATGTTATAGAAAGGCTGGTTGTAATTTCGGAGGATAATCTAATAACGAAGAAAGAGCTTCCTTCTGAATTGTTAAATGGAGAAAGCACATATAATGCAGAAGGAGTATATGTTGCAGAAATCATGCCTTTGAAGAAAGCCAGTGCCCTTGTAGAATATCAATTGATAAAACGTGCCATGGAAATTGGTGGAAGCACTTATAAGGCTGCAGAGATGCTAGGTGTAGACCAGTCTACGATAATAAGGAAGCTAAAAAAATATGAGGCGTTGCTGGATGATGGGGATATGATGTAATGCAGTTTTGCATTGGATTTTCTTAAAATTGCATGTGAAAATCAAATATGTAATTTAATAGAAAAAAGAAAAATTCCGGAATCCACTAAAAACAAGGAAAGATGAGCCTTTGCGATTTTTATCGCAGAGGCTTTTTGCTTTGGCACGAAAGTTGCTTTAAATCTTCTCCAAAAAGAAGAGGATTAATAGTTAGGGGGTTTTCTGAAAAATGAATCGCAATATTTATAAAGAAAGCGCTATGGAAAGACTTGCCGCTTTGTCAGGAGAAATGGAACTTTGGTGGGATTCAAATCCGCTTATCTATGAAAAGTGGCGCGACGATTTTGTGGCTTCTGTCGAAAATGATTTAAAAGAGATCTTCGATATGCAGCTTAAGAAATTATGGGAAGAGAAG
This sequence comes from Tepidanaerobacteraceae bacterium, assembly GCA_030446005.1. Classification (GTDB taxonomy): domain Bacteria; phylum Bacillota; class Thermosediminibacteria; order Thermosediminibacterales; family Thermosediminibacteraceae; genus Fervidicola. The sequence goes on from JASUSP010000015.1 coordinate 12,095, forward strand.
GCGGATCCCAACGAATGGGTTTTAAAAGGCGTCACTACCAATCCACCGCTTACAAAAGCAGTATTCGATATTTTAAGGCCGGAATGGGAGAAGGTTATAAAAGATATAATCAAGGCAAATCCGGGTATGGACTATAAAGAAGTGACGTGGGAAGCTTATAAAGAAGCGTGTAAAAGAGGGGCCGAGAGGTATCTTCCATTGTTTGAAAAATCAAATTACAAATACGGATATGTATCTGCACAGGTAGACCCAAGGCTTTTTACTGACGAAAAGGAAATGTTAAGACAGGCTCTGGAATTAAAAGCTCTACAGCCCAACATAATGGTAAAAATTCCGGCTACGAGGGCAGGGGTTTTGGCAATCTTCATACTTACATCGCTCGGAATCCCCACAAATGCCACGCTTTGCTTTACGCTCCCTCAAATCATGGCAGTTGCAGAGGCAGTAAAGAACGGAAAGGCAGTAGGCGAAAAGTACGGTGTTGACTATACTAAGTGGAGATCGGTTATCACCATTATGATTGGAAGGTTTGAAGATGCCAAAGTCTTCGAACAGCAGGCAAAAGAAAGAGGTATAGAACTTACCGAAGAAATGAAGAGGTGGGCAGGAATAGCGGTCACCAAGAAGGCATGTAAGATTTTAAAAGAAAGGAATTATCCGAGCAAGATGCTGGTTGCATCCAGCAGGGTAAGCCCGAAGATAGATGGAGTTCAATATATATGGCACATTGAAAAGCTGGCAGGATGCGACCTTGTTTATACGATGAATCCGGAACTCATTAAATCATTCATGACGCTTTATTTAGATAGGCCTGTAGAAAATAAATGCAATGAACCCGTGCCTGATGATGTTATGGAAAAACTGCTCAAGATACCCTATTTTGCGGAAGGGTATGGCGAAGATACAATAAGACCCGAAGACTTTGAAAAGTTGGAACCAACACTTACGACCTACAACCAATTTTCAAAAGCAGTGATGGAACTTGAGGAATATGTAAAGTCGCTTTTTTAGAAAAAGGGAGTGAGCAATTTGAATCTAACCGAGGATAAAATTGGCGCTATAATGAAGGCAGCTGAGAGAATTCGCAAGGACTGTATCTGGATGAGTACAAGAGCCGGGACCGGGCATCTCGGTCCTGCCCTATCGATAGCAGATATACTTGCAACCCTGTATGTAGGGGTAATGAAAGTAGATCCCAAAAACCCAAAATGGCCCGACAGGGATCGATTGATACTAAGCAAAGGCCATGGTTGCCTTGCTCTCTATTCTATACTTTCGCAGGTTGGATTTTTTGACAGGAAATATTTAGGTGATTTCTGCACCAAATGCGACACTTTGCTTCCCGGGCATCCCGAATTAAAACTCCCGGGAGTGGAGGCAAATACAGGGTCTTTAGGACACGGTATTGCAATTGGAATGGGAATGGCTTTGGCTGCAAAACTGGATGGAAAGCAATACAGAGTTTTCGTGGTAACCGGTGACGGAGAATTGCAGGAAGGCAGCAACTGGGAGGCGGCGATGGCGGCAGCTCACCACAAACTGGACAATTTAGTGGTAATTGTGGATAGGAATAGGCTGCAGCTGGGGGACCTTACGGAAAATATAAGCAAACTCGAACCCCTTGAAGAAAAATGGAAGTCTTTCGGGTGGAGAGTAAAGAGTATCAACGGTCATGATATAAAAGAACTACTTTCGACTTTGAATGATGTTCCTTTTTCCATAGGGAAGCCTTCTGCGATTATAGCCAATACCGTGAAAGGGAAAGGGCTTAAAATTGCAGAGAACAAAGTAGAATGGCACTACAAGGTTTTGACGAAAGAACAATACGAAGGCTTAAAAGAAGAACTAGCACTGGAGGAACTTGGCAATGAGAGAATTTAAAAAGTCTACAAGGACATCGTTTGCAGAAGCTATTTTAGAAGTCGGAAGTGAAAACAAAGATGTAGTAACTGTAGCGGCGGATTCCGCATCGAGATACGGCGATTTTGTAAAGAAATTTCCGGAAAGGTGCTTTAACGTAGGTATTGCTGAGCAGACAATGATAGGAGTAGCTGCAGGCCTTGCGCTCTGCGGCAAGATTCCGGTTGTAACTTCTTATGCAAATTTTCTCGCATTTCGTGCCATAGAACAAGTGCGGGTAGACATTGCAACGGCAGACTTGAATGTAAAAATGGTGGGAACCGATACGGGTTTTTCTTCGGCGTGGTTAGGATTTACCCATCTTGCCCTTGAAGATGTAGCAGCTATAAGGTCTATACCTAATATTGTAATAATAGACCCTGCTGATGCTACAGAAGCGTATTTGGCGACAAAGGCTATGTTCGAATATAAAGGACCCGTTTACATGCGTTTGCGTGGCAGAAAAGATGAACCGGTACTGTTTGGCGGGGATTACGTTTTCAGGATAGGGGAAGGAAAAGTCTTAAAAGAAGGGCATGATGTATTGATCATCTCTTCGGGGAGTGCCATATACGAGAGTTTGATTGCCTGGGAAATCTTGAGGCAAAAAGGGATATCGGCAACGGTTGTGAATATGGCAACGATAAGGCCTCTGGACGAAGCCCTGCTTTTGGAAATTACTTCTTCAGTCAGAAGTGTGGTTACCGTTGAACACCATAACATTACCGGGGGATTAGGGAGTGCTGTGGCAGAACTTCTTGCAGAAAAAAGGCCGAATGTAAGATTACTGAGGATGGGTGTGAAAGATACATTCGGAACTGCAGGCTCGGAGGAAATGTTAAAAGCCCATTTTGGCCTTGACGCAAAAGCGATAGCTGAAAGGGTAGAAGTTTTTTTAAAAAATGATTGTGAAAATGAGGTGAGTTGACTATGAAGGTAATAATCGGGAGTGACCATTTCGGATTCGACCTGAAGGAAGTCATAAAAGAGCATATAGAATCTAAGGGAATTGAAGTTGTCGATATTGGTGTATACGACAAGACTCCTGTAGATTATCCTGATATTGGAGTGGCCTTAGCGGAAAGGATTGCTTCAGGGGAATTCGAAAGGGGAATACTTATATGTGGGACCGGGATAGGTATGGCGATAGTGGCCAATAAGGTACCGGGAGTAAGGGCTGCTGTATGTCATGATGTGTATTCTGCAGAAAGGGCGAGGAAGAGCAACAATGCTCAGGTTATGACAATGGGTGCCCAGATAGTAGGTCCTGAACTTGCAAAAAAACTAGTGGATGTATGGCTCGAGTCCGAGTTTCAAGGAGGAAGGTCATTGCCTAAAGTAGAAAAGATTAATAAGATTGACGAAAAATATCGTTTTAAAACTGCGTAGTGTGGAATGAGTAAAAAAAGGCAAGGAGGTATTAGGATGAGGTACGATTGCGATTTACACTGCCATACCGTGCGCTCCGACGGATACGATACCCCTGAAGAACTCATAATAAATGCAAAAGAGGCAGGGCTAAAAGTCGTAGCGATAACTGACCATGACATACAACCGCCTCTGTATATAGAAAGTAATGGAAAAAAGCTCGACATAAGGCAGTTTGCCAAGCAAAACGGAATTGAATTGGTTTTGGGCTATGAATTTTCCTGCGACACTTACGTAGACGATGTCCATATATTGGGATACAAAATGGATTTTGAAAGCCCTCTATTACAAGAAGAAGTGGAGAGGGCTAAAAGGAGTAAATCCGATGCTTACAGGGAACTCTGCGAGATTCTGACGTCAAAAGGCATGCCGATAGACTACGAAAATGAGATACTGAAGTATACGGATGAAGAAGGAAACATACGATACAGGGACCCGGATGAAGTTCAGAGAAAACACATATTTGAAGTAATGGCAAAGAAAGGATACGCTCCTACCTGGCAGGAGGCGAAAATACTGGTCAGGGATGACCCGGAGCTGAACGTGAGAAGAAAAAAGATAAGTCCTTTTGATGCCATAGATTTGATTAAAGCGTGCGGGGGCACAGCGGTACTTGCACACCCATTCCTAATCGATGAAGTCATAACATACCCTGATGGCAGGAATTTGACCAGGAAGGAGTATATAGAAAAGCTGGTAAATCACGGATTGGATGGAATAGAGGCCTGCTATACTTACAGCAAGACCAGCTATAAAGGTTCTTTAAGTGATGACGAGATCGAAAGAATCATAAAAGAAGAGTATAAAGGAAGGGTAAAATTCTTTACCGGAGGTTCGGATTACCACGCCGACCATAAAAAAGGAGTGGCAAACCCCAGGTATTTAGGAGAGAGAGGGATTTCCTTAAGAGAATTTGAAGAAATAAAAGATTACCTTGTGGGAGAGTGATATTATGCCTTTGGTAGATAGCAAGGGCATGCTGATATACGCCATGGAAAATAAATTTGCCGTTGGCGCCTTTAACGCCAACAACCTCGAGACAGCCCAGGCGATAATTGAGGCTGCAGAGGAAGAAAATGCGCCAGTAATTGTCCAGATAAGTCAGGGTGCCATAGATTATGCGGGTGAAGAGTGTTTCTTTGCCATAGTTAAAACCTTTGCACAAAAATCCAAGGTCCCTGTGGTGTGCCACCTGGACCATGGTGTAGACTTTGGCACGGTGATTAGGGCATTGAGAGCTGGCTTTACTTCACTTATGTTCGACGGCTCTTCACTGCCTTTTGAGGAGAACGTGAGGATTACGAAAGTGCTAGTAGAGATAGCTCACGCCTCGGGGGTTCCACTTGAAGCGGAGATAGGCAAGGTCCCGGATGCGGCAAAAGGCCCTCTTTCGCCAGAAGAAGTAAAAAAATATCTAACGACTCCGGAAGAAGCCCAGGAGTTTTGCGAAAAGACGGGTGTCGATTCGCTGGCAGTAGCAGTGGGGAGCGCCCACAGGATGAAGGTCCAGTCGGTAAAACTCGACATTGAAAGAATAGCAAAGATAAGAGAGCGAGTGGGAGTGCCGTTGGTGTTGCATGGAGCATCAGGGGTAATGGACGAATCGGTAGTAGAGGCGATTAAAGCAGGCATTAGCAAGATAAACTTTGCAACGGAGCTTAACAAGGCTTTTACGAATGCAATAAAAGAAAAATTGGAAGCAGAGCCGGAACTCGTGGACGTAAGAAAATACGGTGCTTATGCTAGGGAACGGGTGAAAAAAGTGGTGAAGGAAAAAATTAGGTTGTTAAATTCCTCTGGGAAAGCTGAAGAAGTAATGGATTTCATAAAAAAGAACAGGTATTTCGAAAAAAAGAGCGATAAATCGAAAATAGTAGAGTAATTAGCAAATATCGGGGGATAAGAAATGCTGAAAAAAGAAGAACTTGTGCATTTACAGGAAATGGCGAAAAAAATAAGGTGCCATATAATTGAGATGATAGCTGAGGCCGGTTCTGGCCATCCAGGGGGCTCGCTTTCTTGTACAGATATACTAGTTGCCCTTTATTTCCATGAGATGAGAATTGACCCCTCAAATCCAAATTGGCAGGATAGAGATAGATTTGTGCTTTCAAAAGGACACGCTGCCCCTGCCTTGTATGCAGTTTTAGCCGAAAAGGGATACTTCCCAATGGAAGAATTGAAAACTTTAAGAAAAACAGGATCTATGCTACAAGGACATCCCGATATGAAAAAGACACCGGGAGTAGATATGACTACCGGCTCGTTAGGGCAGGGGCTTTCGGCAGCCAATGGAATGGCTATAGCTGGGAAGCTAGACGGCAAGGATTATCGCGTATACGTGCTTTTGGGGGATGGAGAACTGGAAGAAGGGCAGGTATGGGAGGCGGCTATGGCTGCAGCCCACTACAAACTGGACAACCTGACAGCTTTTGTGGATCACAACGGCTTGCAGATAGATGGCTCCATAACTGATGTGATGTCGCCGGAAATAATAGAGGAGAAATTCAAAGCTTTCGGATGGCACGTTATTGACATAAATGGACACGACTTCGAAGAGATAATCAATGCAATAGAACAGGCAAAAAAAATGAAAGGTAAACCGACGGTAATAGTAGCAAATACAGTAAAGGGGAAAGGCGTCCCTTATATGGAAAACCAGGTTGACTGGCACGGCAAAGCGCCTACGAAAGAGCAGGCACAGGAAGCTCTAAAAGCCCTTATAGGCTAGATGAAACCGTAATGTCATGAAAGAGTGGAGGTAAGAAAATGGCAAAGATTGCAACGAGAGAAGCTTACGGGGAAGCTCTTGCCGAGCTGGGCGAAGAGATTAAAGACATAGTAGTTTTGGACGCGGACCTTTCGAAATCTACAAAAACGACTGTTTTTGCAAAAAAATTTCCGGAACGCTTTTTCAATGTAGGAATAGCAGAGCAGAACTTGATGGGCACCGCAGCGGGTCTTGCTACATGCGGCAAGATACCTTTTGCCAGCACCTTTGCTGTATTTGCCTGCGGGAGGGCCTTCGAACAAATAAGAAACTCCATCTGCTACCCTAATCTGAATGTCAAAATAGCAGCGACTCACGCAGGGATCACCGTAGGAGAAGACGGAGCTACACACCAATCCATAGAAGATATAGCTCTTATGAGGTCGTTGCCCAACATGACTGTGATTAGCCCTGCGGATGCAGTAGAGACAAAAAAAGCGGTGCGCGCTGCGGCAATGCTCAAAGGCCCGGTTTATCTGAGGCTTGGAAGGCACCCTGTAGAAACAATATTCGATGATAGTTATGAATTTGAAGTGGGAAAGGGAGTCGTATTGAGGGATGGCAAGGATGTTGCATTGATAGCGACGGGAATAATGGTAGGGGAGTCGCTTAAGGCGGCGGAAATTTTGGCAAGAGATGGAATAGAAGCAATGGTTGTAAATATCCACACCATAAAGCCAATAGACGAGGAAGTATTATTAAAAGCTGCGGAATGCAAAGCTGTGGTTACTGCAGAAGAGCACTCAATCATAGGTGGGCTTGGGAGCGCTGTTGCGGAAGTTCTTATCGAAAAGAAGCCTGTACTAATAAAAAGGGTAGGCATTAGGGATGTGTTTGGGATGTCGGGTAAGCCGGAGGAATTGATGAAGGCTTACGGCATAACTGCCGAGGATATAGTAAATGCTGCAAAATCGCTAATATTAAGCTATAAATGATTAATGCAATAATACATTAGTTATTATGAATTATTGCATTATTAAATTAGATAAAAATCGATGAAATACTTTGTCTTGAACAATTTATTTGTTGGTACAAAACTTGCAATTAGAATTTATTTAGAGTAAAGGAAGGTGCATTTGATATGATGACTGAAATTAAAAATAAATTGACGGGCGTTTTTATCCCTGTAACTACGCCTTTTGTAAATCAAAAAATTGACTATAAGAGCTTTGAAGAAAATATTGAAAAGTGGAACGAAAGTAAAATAAGAGGTTATATGCCTCTCGGGAGCAATGGCGAATTTAGAAGTTTGACAGACGAAGAGGCTTTAAAGCTGGTAGAAATTATTGCGAAGAAAAGGGCGAAGGATAAGACATTGATAGTAGGTGCAGGACGGGAATCGGCGTGGGCGACAATAGAGTTTATAAAAAAGATAGCAGAATATGGAATTGATTTTGCAAGCGTGATAACTCCCCACTATTTTGCATCTAAGATGAATGATGAAGCCTTGATCCGGTTTTACACAGAAGTGGCAGATAAGTCACCGGTTCCGGTGATGATTTATTGCATACCTAGGTCAGCAAATGGCGTGCTGATATCGCCCAAAGCAATTTCAGTCCTATCACAACATCCGAATATTGTTGGAATTAAAGATTCTTCGAAGGAAGATATAGGAATATTCATAAATGCAGTGCCTAAAGGGGCAGAATTCTATGTATTATCTGGATCTATAAACAAATTTTTAGATGGACTGGAAAAAGGAGCGATAGGCGGAGTCCTTTCGATGGCCAACTACTTGCCGGACCTTTGTTGCAAGATTCAGGAACTATTTGATGCTGGTAAGCTTGAAGAAGCAAAAGCGCTTAGCGGCAGGCTTTGCAATATAAACGAAAAAGTGTCAGGGCATGGCGGGGTTGCAGCAGTAAAGGCAGCGATGGATATACTGGGATACTTTGGACGGGAACCGAGGATACCTTTGCTTCCGTTGAAAGAAAATGAAGTAGAGGAAATAAGGAAAATTTTAAAGGAAGAGGGGCTGTTAAATGATTAAGGTGCTGCTTTCTCAGGACATTCACCCGGAAGGAAGAAAACTATTAGAAGGTAAGTTTGATGTTAGGATTGCTCCAGGTGCCGCTGAGGCCGATTTGATAGAAGCTGCAAAAGATGTGGAAGCGATTATATTGAGGACTAACGCAAAAATAACGAGGAAAGTAATAGAAAATGCCCCAAAATTAAAGATTATATCTAGAACAGGTGCAGGAGTCGACAACGTAGATGTAGATGCTGCAACTGAAAAGGGTATCCTTGTCTGTAATTTGCCTGCCGTAAATAATGTGTCGGTTGCAGAACATACTGTAGCCCTTATAATGCACCTTGCAAAGCAGCTCAGCACTATGGACAGGGCTGTACGAGAAGGTAAATGGAATATGAGGAATTCAAATATAGCAGTAGAATTGGAAGGAAAGATACTCGGGGTAGTTGGGATGGGCAACATCGGAGCCCTTGTTGCAAAGAAGTGCCACGATGGATTGGGTATGAAGATTCTCGCTTATGACCCGTATACTGAAGAAAGATTTAAGGATTATGACTATGAGTTCACAGATGACTTGGAGGAATTGTTTAGAAGATCTGATTTCGTTACACTTCATTGTCCAGATACTCCGGAAACGAGGGGCATGGTGAAGAGAGACTTGATATATTCAATGAAACCGACGGCGTATCTTATAAATACCGCAAGAGGGACTTTAGTCGATGAAAAGTCGCTAATTATGGCTCTTAAGGAAAGAAGAATTGCTGGTGCTGGATTGGATGTATTTACGGAAGAACCCCCTAAGGAGGATAATGAGTTGCTGAAATTGGACAATGTGGTGCTTTCGCCGCATTCTGCAGCAATGACAAAAGAGGCCACGACCCGCATGTCGACAGAGGCGGCTCAGGCGGTGGTTGATTACTTTGAGGGAAGACAGCCCAAATATATATTCAATGGTAATGAATTAAGAAAAAAAGGGATAAGGTTGTATTTTGAAATGGAAAAACTGCTATGAATTCAAAACCTGATAAAGGTTTTGAATTATAAAATAAATAATAGGGGGTATTTTTATGAAATATGTGGTTAATGTAAATTCTATGGAACCTGACGTTGATCCGACTAGATCTCTCAGGGCATGGGTAAAAAATCGAGATAAGTCAGTACTAAGAGATACTTATTGGCTTATAGACCCAGAAAGCTCACCTTCAAGACGTTTAAAAATGGGGTATACAGTAATATATCCAACTGGAACTACAACAGGTCATTCGCACGATGAAGAAGAAGTGTATTTCGTAGTTCAAGGTGAAGGAGTAATGGTAGTGGGAGAAGAAGAGTTTCCCATAAAACCTGGAGACGCTTTGTATGTACCACCACGCGTTTTTCATACTACGCGGCAAGTGGGCAATATACCGCTAGCAGTTGTATGGGTAACCGGTAAGTTAGATGAGGGTGAGATATAAAGATGGTTCAACATTATAAGATGCTTATAAATGGAGAATGGGTAGATTCAAGAAGTGGTAGATTAATTGAAGTTATAAATCCTGCTAATGGAGAACTTATTGCGACAACTCCTGCGGCAGAAAAAGAAGATATAGAAGAGGCTGTTAGAAGTGCATATAATGCTTTTGTTTCTTGGAGTAATGAAACTCCATTTTATAGGGGGAATTTGCTTAGGAAGGCTGCCAAATTGGTTTTAGAACGTTCAAAAGAGATAGCCGAAATAATGACACGAGAACAAGGTAAAACTTTAAAAGAATCAAAGCAGGAAGTGGAGAAAGGAGCTGCAATTTTAAGATATTATGCCGAAGAAGGAGAAAGAGTATATGGACGGGTAATTGCCAATGAAGAAAAGAATAGTGAAAGCATAGTGATATACGAACCCATTGGAGTAGCGGCTGCAATCACCCCGTGGAATTATCCAATAGAACTATTAGCTTGGAAAGTGGGTGGGGCATTAGCTGCGGGATGTACTTTAGTAGCAAAATTACCAGCAGAAACCCCTCTTTCGCCATTGAAATTTATTGAATGTATTGTAGAAGCTGGAGTGCCTGCTGGAGTAGTAAATGCTTTAACAGGTTATGGAAGAGAAATTGGTCCTTATCTTGTTGAACATCCGTTAATAAAGCGAGTAGCTTTTACAGGATCTACAGAGACAGGAAAACAGATTCTTAAGATGTGTAGTAATGATATAAAGAAAGTGACTTTGGAATTGGGCGGCAGTTTACCGATGTTAGTTCACAGCGATGCGGATTTAGATGCTGCTGTAAAAGGTGCAGTAAGGCGGAGTTTTAGAAATGCAGGGCAAATTTGTATTGCGATAAATAGAATTTATGTCCACCAAGATATATATGAAGCCTTTATTGAAAAATTTGCTGAAAGTACAATGAAGCTAAAAGTAGGAAATCCATTATTAGAAGAGTGTGATATGGGTCCGATGTGTACTAAACGAGGATTAGAAAAAGTAGAAAGGCATGTTAAGGATGCAGTATCGAAAGGTGCAAAAGTGGTATGTGGCGGAAAAAGACTGGAAGGGATAAAATACGAAAAAGGTAATTTCTATGAGCCTACTATAGTCCGAGATGTTAATCATGAGATGTTGATAATGAGAGAAGAAACTTTTGGCCCTGCAGTAGGAGTAATGCCTTATAAAGATATTGATGAGGCTATAAACTTAGCGAATGATACTAATTATGGACTTGCTGCAATAGTTTATACCAGAAGTATAAGTATTGCACGAAAAGTGGCAAAGGAAGTAAAAGCAGGGAATATAGCGATAAATAATGTGGACGCAGGAGTTATAAATGCACCATATGGTGGTTGGAAAGATAGTGGTATAGGAGTGGAGCATGGACCAGAAGGATTGTTTGAATACTTACGTCCAAAGCATATAAGAATACATTATTTATAAAAAAACCATAATATAGCCTTAATGTAGCCGCCGTCTTATTAAGGCGGCGGCTAGATCAAACATAACAGCTGGGGGGTGAAATAATTTATAGAAAATTCATAAAATACCCATAAATATTAATATATAAAATAAGGAGGCGAATTTATGAATTTTATAAAAATTATTGTAGGCACAATTACTTCTGCATTTGCTGGTTATGGTGTTTTTACAATTTGGCCTTCTGCTTTGGCAAGGTGGAATTGGCTTGGGGGTTGGCTTGCGGCAGGCATAATAATTACAACAGGTTGGTGGGTTAATCACTATATGAATGCAATACCAAATGAGGATGATGGTGCATGGGTTGATATGGGGCTTGCAATATGGTTGTCTGCACTTTTAGGCGGTTCGGTTATGCTTTCTCTTGATAATGGACTTGTTAGGTCGGGGTATGGGATTTATCATGGTGCAAGTATAGGGCCAGCTTTAACTACTATAATTCTGCAGTTAATAGGGGCTACAGTAGCGGGCTATTTGCTTTATCAAATCAGAAAGGGTGATGTATAGATGTGGGGATGGAATAATGTAATTACTACGTTATTTGGCAGTATTATTTTCCCTTTGGTGATAGGTTTAGTGTGGGGGAAACTAGCTGAGGAGTATAAAACGTTTGGTGGTATTTTAGCGGGATTTTTTGTGGTAGGAACCGTTTGGTTGCTAAATCATGGTATTGGATTGATTTATGAACCTCAGATGACAAGAGAATTTGCGGGTCCATGGAGCGATCAGGGATTAACTGCATTTTGGGGGTTGTTTGTGGCGGATTTATTTGCGGGAAAAAAAGTAAATTGGAATGCTCTGTTAAGTGCTATTTTGGGTGGCGTATTGGGAGGACTCTTACTTTATGCGACAGTGTAATTTATTAAACAAATTTAAAATTAATAAATAATTTGGAGAAGGGGGAAAAATGATGGCTTATGTATTGGGATTAGATGTAGGTACTTCGGCAACAAAAACAATTATAGTAAATGAGTCGGGAGAAGTTGTTGCAAAAGCCACAAAAGAATATGATTTTATAGTTCCAAAACTAGGATGGGCAGAAAGCGATCCAGAAATGTGGTGGCAAGCGGCAGTTGAAACGATAAAAAAGGTATTGGAGAAAGCTAAGATTAAACCGGAAGAAATAGCAGCAATTGGACTCAGTGGTCAAATGCACACATTGGTTCCGCTGGATAAGGAAGGAAAAGTTATAAGGAATGCAATAATGTGGAATGACCAGCGTGTAGCAAAGCAATGTGATGATGTCCATGCGAAGGTTGGGGGAGAAGAGAAGCTTATTGATTTTGTGGCAAATACTGCTCTGCCTGGTTATAGCATTGGTAAGATATTATGGATAAAAGAAAATGAACCGGAAAATTATGAAAAGATGGAAAAGTTTATAATTGCAAAAGATTATATAAGATATAAAATGACAGGTGAACTTGTTACAGATGTGTCAGATGCAAGTGGTACATGTTTATTTGATGTGGAAAAAAATAGATGGTCAGAAAGCTTGATAAATCTGTTAGAAATTAAATCAAATATATTCCCTGAAGTAGTTGAAAGTCCACAAATTAGTGGTTTTTTAACAAAGGAAGCTGCTAATATATTAGGATTAAAAGAAGGGACGCCAGTTGTAGGGGGAGCTGGAGATGTGTTGGCCCAAGCAGTTGGGACAGGAGTAACTGAAGAAGGTATTGCAATGCTTATTATAGGAACGGCAGGTATAGCTTCAGTGGCGCTTTCAAGATTTGGTAGGAATCCTGGTGGTTCTTTACAGTTGTTTAGAGGTGGAGTACCTGGAGAATGGAATATATTTGGTTGTACTTTAGCGGCAGGAGGATCTTTTAAGTGGTTGAGAGATGCTATTGGACATGAAGAAAAAGTTATAGCTAACTTAACTGGCGATGATGCATATAATATATTAGTTAATGAAGCTGTGCAGGAAGAAGTTGGTAGTAAAGGTTTGTTGTTTACTCCATATTTAGTAGGAGAAAGATGTCCTTACACAGATCCAAATGCAAGAGGAGCTTTTGTAGGGTTAAACATTATGCATGATAAGCGTTCTTTTGTAAGAGCAGTATTAGAAGGAATTGTATTTAGCTTAAAAGACGCTTTGAGATTAATTCAAACTTTAGGAGTTCCAATAAAACAAATTAGAGTGAGTGGTGGTGGAGCTATTAATCCTAAATGGAGGCAGATACAAGCAGATATATTAGGTGCAGAAGTAGTGACTGTGAGTTATAGTGGTGAAGGAGGTTCATACGGAGCAGCTATATTAGCTGGAGTTGGAGCTGGTTTTTGGCCTTCAGTAAAAGATGCAACAAAGAAACTTCTAAAAATTGAAACAAGGACAGAACCAATTAAAGAAAATAATGAGAAATATGAAAAAATATACGATATATACAGAGAAATATACCAAGCTTTAAAAAATATAAATGAAAAAATTAGCATGTTAAATTGAATAATAAATATAGTGAAAAAGCTATAGCCTATTAAGAAACCCGATGATGTTGTATAAACTGAGGGTTTCTGTTTTTTACAATATCAAAAACATAAATTTATAAGGAAGGGAGAATATTTATTATGAGAAGATTAATAAATGACCCTTATGATGTTGTGGAGGAAATGCTTGAAGGTTTTTGTAAAGCTCATAGCAAGTATGTACATCTTTATGAAAATGATGGAAGAGTTGTAGTGAGTAATTTAGCTCCTGTTAAAGGCAAGGTTGGTATCATAATCGGCGGCGGTTCTGGCCATGAGCCTCTGTTTTTAGGTTATGTAGGAGAAAATTTTGCTGATGCAGCTGTTATAGGAAATATTAATACATCGCCCTCACCTGAATCATGTTATAATGCTGTCAAAGCAGTGGATGCTGGAAAAGGATGTTTATACTTGTATGGTAATTATGCAGGAGATGTAATGAACTTTGACATGGGGGCAGAGATGGCTGCTGAGGAAGGTATTAGAGTAGAAACTGTAAGAGTTACCGATGATGTTTGCTCTTCAAAAAATATTGAAGACCGTAGAGGAGTAGCGGGAGACTTTTTCGTTTTCAAAGTGGCAGGAGCTAAAGCTGCGATGGGAGCAGATTTAGATGAAGTTAAGGCTGCAGCAGAAAAAGCTAATGCAAATACTAGATCGATGGGAGTGGCTTTGTCTTCAGCGACACATCCAGCAACAGGAAAACCGATTTTTGAAATGGAAGAAGGAGACATGGAAATAGGTATGGGTATACATGGTGAACCTGGTGTAAGGAGAGATAAACTTCAGAAAGCAGATAAAGTTGTTGAAGAGATTATGAGCTATATAATACCTGATCTTCCATTTATTACAGGTGATGAAGTAGCAGTACTTGTGAATAGCTTAGGATCGACACCGCTTATGGATTTACATATTTGCTATAGAAAAGTGGCAATGATACTAGAGGAAAAAGGGATTAAGATTTATCGGTCTTTTGTAGGACCATATGCTACGACTATGGATATGATTGGTATGTCGATTACGCTTATGAAATTAGATGATGAATTAAAACAACTATTAGATTATCCTTGTTCTACTCCATATTTTACAATTAAATAGCACTAATATCACAAAAGGGGTAATAAAGTTATGTATGATGATTTTATACTTGACAAAGATTATTTCATAAAAGTCGTTGAAGACATAATAAATTTAATAGAAGAGCAGAGAGATTACCTAACAGATTTGGATTCTGCTATCGGTGACGGAGATCATGGATTTAACCTTAGTATTGGTTTTAGAGAAGTTAAGAAAAATTTAAAGGATTGGCAAGACAAAGACTTGACATTTATATTCAAAAAAGTGGGTATGACTTTATTGTCTAAAGTTGGCGGAGCTTCTGGACCACTTTATGGAAGTTTTTTTATAAAATTTGGCGAAGCAGCTCAAACAAAAAATGAAGTAAACTTTAAAGAATTTTATAACATGTTTAAAGCAGGGATTGAGGCTATTGAATTTAGAGGGAAAGCCAAAGTTGGAGAGAAAACTATGTTAGATGCTTTAAAACCTGGATTGGATGCATTTAAGGATGCAATTGAAAACGATCTGGAGCCTAAACAGGCGTTTGAAAAATTTGTTGAAGCGGCAAAAAAAGGAGCTGAATCTACGATTCCACTTGTTGCAAAAAAAGGAAGAGCGATGCGTTTAGGTGAAAGGGCAATTGGGCACTTAGACCCTGGGGCGGCTTCTTCTGTTATGATATTGGAAGCGTTTTTAAAAAATATGACATGATTAAAATCAAGTCCCGAGGAAATTTTTGGTCCATCGGGACTTTTTTAAGTAAGCGATGTTATAATGTAATTACTCCCGGTTATTAGACTAAGCGACCAAAACTCCTCGCCTTACATAATAATTTTGAGAAAAACACTTTAGTTCTTAATCTGTATCTAATATAAAAAACCTCTACAACTATTTTGATTGATGATTACTTACAGTTTGAAATATAGATCTTAAAAACAAGACGTAAATCAGAGAAAGAGGCTTTCGAAATTATAAACTTCAATTATAGCGAAGGCATTCGCGAGCAGTCTGATAGTATAGAAGAGTGTGATAAATTCAAACGTTGTAAATTGATAAGTTCCTTGAAAAACACTTTTAAGATTATGTTATGTTGACCTAAAGAAACTCGTTATCATTTACTCCACTTACCATATAACAAAAAAATTTTATGTATTTAAAATCATGATACTGCAAGAGATATAATGCACTTGTTTATAACATTGAGTCTATGCTATAATTTCAAAGAAAGATTTTTTAAATTGTTGCATTTAACTTTTGAAGAGTTGTAGTAACGATATATAAGTGCAATAGATTTAAAGATATGGAGTGTAAGCTTATGTATAAAGATTTACAAGATTTTGTGAATGTTTTGGAACAAAGAGGACTGCTAAAGCGGATAAAGGTAGAAGTGGACAGCGAACTGGAAGTAACTGAAATAGTGGATAGAGTGGTAAAATCAGGAGGTCCTGCGCTTCTTTTTGAAAATGTAAAAGGCTCAGAGTTTCCCCTGTTAATAAATACCTTCGGTACTTATGAGAGGATGAAGCTGGCATTAGAAGTAGAAAGCCTTGATGATATTGCTAGAGAAATAGAAGAGCTGATAGATTTTTCAAACTATGTGGGGTTGTTTAATAAAATAAGGTCGGCCACAAGACTTGCAAAACTTGCAAAAATTTTCCCGAAAAAGGTAAAACAAGGTGCCTGTCAGGAAGTCATGGAGGAACCAAACCTGTACAGGCTTCCAATATTGAAATGCTGGCCCGGGGATGGAGGAAGATTTATAACACTTCCATTGGTGATTACGAGAGACCCGGAGACGGGTGTTCAGAATATGGGCATGTACAGGCTTCAGGTTTTTGACGAGAAGACTACGGGGATGCACTGGCACCTCCATAAGGACGGCAGGGAGATATACGAAAAATATAAAAGGCGAGGGCAAAAGATGCCCGTTGCTGTGGCTCTTGGATGCGACCCGGCCACGATATATGCATCTACCGCTCCCCTTCCAAAAGAAATTGATGAGATGGTATTTGCGGGATTTTTGCGAAAGGCGCCTCTTGAACTGGTAAAGTGCAAAACCTGCGATATTTATGTACCCGCCAATGCGGAATTTGTGCTGGAAGGATATGTGGATATCGATGAATTAAGGGAAGAAGGTCCCTTTGGCGACCACACGGGATACTACTCGCTTAAGGACTATTATCCCGTCTTTCACATTACGTGCATGACCCGCAAAAAAAATCCCATATATCCGGCCACTGTCGTAGGGAAACCTCCAATGGAGGACTGTTTTTTAGGGAAGGCCACGGAGAGAATTTTTTTGCCTTTTTTAAAAATACTGTGCCCAGAAATAGTGGATATAAATTTTCCGCTGGAAGGTGTGTTTCATAACTGCGTAATAGTTTCGATAAAAAAGAGATTCCCCGGCCATGCAAAAAAGGTGATGCACGCTCTTTGGGGAATCGGGCAGATGATGTATACAAAAATTATAGTTGTGGTGGACGAGAACGTGGACCCGAAAGACCTTTCGACTGTGGCGTGGAAGGTATTCAACAATGTTGACCCGAAAAGGGATGTGGTAATAGTCGACGGGCCCCTGGACGCTTTGGACCACGCTTCGCCGATGAAGCACTACGGAAGCAAGATGGGGATTGATGCAACTAAAAAATGGAAGGAAGAGGGGCACGAAAGGGAATGGCCTGACGAGATTACCATGGACCCGAAGATAAAGGAGCTGGTTGACAGAAGGTGGAAAGAATATGGGTTCTAAAGGCCATGCGGTTTCGCTTGTTAGCACTTTGTGGGGCCGGCTAAAGACTTATGGTGAATTGGTAATGTTTTCTCATACGTTATTTTCCCTGCCATTTTCGCTCATTGCTATGTTCTGGGCTGCTGGCGGACTGCCCCCGGCTAGAGTTTTTTTCTGGATTATGGTGGCCCTTTTTGGAGCAAGAAACGGTGCCAACGCCCTTAACCGCCTGGTGGACAAGGATATAGATGCCAAAAATCCGAGGACTGCCGGAAGGCATATACCCAGGGGAATTGTAAAGGAATACGAAGCCTTTTTGATTGTGATATTTTGTTTTGCAATATTGGTATTAGCCGCGTTCAATCTGAACCCGCTTTGCGTGAAATTGCTGCCTGTTGCAATATTTTTATTCGTGATATATTCGTACACCAAGCGATTTACCTGGCTGTGCCACGTGATATTGGGGCTTGCCTGCGGTGGAGCTCCGGTAGGAGCTTGGATCGCGGTAACTGGAAAAATACAATGGCCGGCCTTGGTTCTCGGTGCTGCAGTGATGTTTTGGGTTGCGGGATTCGACATAATATACGGATGCCAGGATGTGGAGTTTGATACCAGTCACGGCCTTCATTCAATTCCGGCAAAATTCGGCATAAAAAATGCACTTAAAATATCTTCTGCTTTTCATGTGATCTCTATGGGTCTTTTGTTTTACCTCTATTTTTTGATGGATATGGGCTACCTTTATCTTGTCGGTCTTATTATTATCTCATGTTTTCTATACGCCGAACATAAGCTGGTTTCCCCTACGAACCTAAAGCATGTAACCATAGCTTCCTATGATATAAATCAGATAGTCAGCGTGGTCTTTTTTATATTTTCTTTCATAGACATTTTCATTTTCTGAGGTGATCGGATGGCAAGGTACGTGGTCGGCATAACGGGCGCAAGCGGCAGCATATACGGCGTGAGATTAATAGAAGAACTTTTGAAAGCGAAAAACGAGGTCCACCTTTTAATTACCGAAAACGGGGGCAAGGTTTTAAAACATGAATTGGGCTTCGATATGGAGGGTTTGGTTTCGCATTTTGGCAAATACGAAAGATTAGGCGGAGTTATTAAAAAATACGACATACATGACCTTTTCGCGCCGATAGCCAGTGGGTCTTTTCAAGCCGATGGGATGGTAATAATACCGTGTTCAATGTCAACCCTGGCGTTTATAGCCGGCGGGATGTCACATAATTTGCTGCAAAGGGCTGCCGATGTATTTTTGAAGGAAAAAAGAAAGATAGTCATAGTTCCGAGGGAAACGCCCTTGAACTCGATACACCTCGAAAACATGCTGAAACTTAGCAGAATGGGTGTTCATATAGTGCCGGCTATGCCCGCCTTTTATCATAATCCAAAAACTATTGATGATATGGTCAATTTCATAGTAGGGAGGGTATTAGATGCCTTGAACCTCCCAAATCAACTATATGAAAGATGGAAAGGAGTGTAATTGAGCCATGTTTATCAAAAAAATTAAAGGGTTAGTGGTTGTCTTCACATTAATTTGCCTTATGTTTTCGCTCAGTGCTTGCTCAAAAAATAATTCGACAAAAACAGCTCCCGAAGCACCTCAAAAAGAAAAGGGAAGTCCCCTCGTAATCGGTGTTCTTCCCGATGTTGATTCCATACCTCTGATTATAGCTGAGGCAAAGGGATATTTCGAGGAAGAAGGGGTAGAGGTTAAACTTGAGCATTTTAAGAGCGCTATGGAGAGGGATAGTGCCCTTCAAAGCGGCAAAATAGACGGAGCGGTCTCGGACATTCTCGCAGCGGCTTTTGCTAACGACGGGGGGTTCAAAGTAAAAATAACCTCTCTCACCAACGGAACTTATAAACTCCTTGCGGGAAAGGGAAAAAATATCGATGTAGTTGAAAAGATGAAAGGCAAGGGCATTGCCATATCAAAAAACACCATTATAGAATATGCTACCGATAAGATATTGGAAAAATACGGCGTAGATCCAAACGAGGTAAACAAGGTGGTAGTACCTCAAATCCCAACGAGGTTGGAGATGCTCCAAAACGGAAAGGTTGATGCTGCAACGCTTCCAGATCCGCTGGCTTCGGTGGCTGTAAAAAACGGGGCGAAGGTTATAGAGAGCACCGACAGATTGGGGATAAATCCGGGGGTACTGTTGTTTTCGCAGGAAGCTATAGAACAAAAGGGGAATGAAATTAAGGCCTTCTATAAGGCGTATAACAAGGCCGTGGAATTTCTCAATCAAAATGAAAAGTCATCTTATATTGATATTATAATTGAAAAAGCCGGATTCCCCGAAGATGTTAAGGACATTATAAGTCTCCCGGAATATACGAAGGCAAAGCTTCCGTCGAAAGAGGATTTTGACGGGGTGATGGACTGGCTAGTGAAAAAAGGCCTTGTAAAGAAGGCGTATTCTTTTGATGAACTGGTAGACGGGAGATTCCTTGAGTAAAGCAAAGCGGGCGTTATATATGATTCGAGTGAGAAATCTCGAAGTCTTCTATAACTCTTCTCGAAGGAAATTCAGGGCTCTTGCTGGCGTAAATATGGATGTGGAAAAGGGCGGGATAATTGCTGTGATAGGCCCCTCGGGATGCGGTAAAACCACGCTTCTTTACGTGCTGGCCGGAATTATAAATGAGTTTGAGGGCGAAGTTTTAATGGATAATGCCCCTGTAGATCCAAGAAAGCATCGAATAGGTCTTGTCCTTCAGGATTATGGACTTTTGCCCTGGAAAAGAGTATTTGAAAATGCACTGCTGGGGTTGAAAGTAAAGAAAAAGGTGATAAACAAAAAAGATAAAGAATATGCCGAATACGTACTGACCCGAGTGGGCCTTTCCGGCCTTCTTAAAAGGTACCCGGGTGAGTTGAGCGGCGGCCAGAGACAAAGAGTGGCGATAGCAAGAGCATTCATTATGAAGCCGGATATTCTGCTGATGGACGAACCCTTTTCCGCCCTTGATGCAATAACTAGAGAAGAAATGCAGGATCTTTTTTTAGACGTATGGAAAAGCGATTCTGTTTCAACGGTTTTTGTGACTCACAGTACCGAAGAAGCGATGTATGTTGGGAAGAAAATAGCCGTCATGACAGGTCCTCCCGGTCGAATTGTTACGATTATGGATAACCCTTTCTTTGGTATACGAGAAGTTAAGGACAGCGATCTTTACTTCAGCATGAAATTAAAATTAAAAGAATTAATAAAGGGTATACAAAAATGATGATGAGAAACTCCGTCCGCTATGTCTTTATATTTTTCTTGTTTTTTATATTATGGCAAATCGGATCGGCTGCCTTGAAAAATCCCATTCTCCCACCGCCGACAGCCGTCTTTTGCAATTTGAAAGAAGTATTCTTTTCAAAGATTGCAATTCACGCTGCTTTAAGCGTTTACAGGATTGTCGCAGGCCTTGTTATTTCGGTGTTAATAGGTTCTATTTTGGGGCTTTTAATGGGTTTTTATGATTCCATCGACAGATTTTTTTCACCGGTAATCTATTTTACGTATCCCATACCTAAAATCGCATTACTGCCTATAGTGATGATTTTATTCGGCCTGGGTGAAGTGTCAAAAATAACCATGATAATTATTATAACTGTTTTTCAAATCATTATCACTGCGCGCGATACGGTAAAGAACATACCCAAAGAAACATTTTATTCCCTGAAATCTTTAGGAGCCAGCGATGTGACCGTTTTCAAAGAGATTATACTGCCCGCGGCTATGCCGGAGTTGCTGACTGCCATTAGGTTGAGTGCCGGAACCGCTGTTTCGGTTTTATTTTTTACGGAGAACTTCGGGACAACATACGGCATAGGCTACTTTATTATGGATGCGTGGATGAGAGTTAATTACGTCGATATGTATTCGGGAATTCTGGTCCTCGGCGGAATAGGGCTGCTCATATTTTTAGCTGTTGACGCCTTTGATATGATATTTTGCCGCTGGAAGAGGTGAATATAAATATATTAAGTATAGTTTAAATTTTTTATCGCGCAAGTAATCCTTTTCTCTTGCAAAGTATATTGAAAAAATTGTATTATATTGATGTGCAATACTTTTACAATTGAATCATTATAAGAAATTATAATTTTAATTTGGGAGGGAAACCGGATGGCAGAGAAAAAGCGGATAGTTATACTGGGAGGTGGGTACGGAGGGCTTACGGCCGCGCAAAAACTAAATAAGCTTTTGGCCAGGCGGGACGATGTAGAGATTTACTTAATAAACAGGTCGCCCTTTCAGGTGTATCTTACGGAGCTGCACCTGGTAGCGGGTAACAGGGTAAGGCCGGAAGGAGTACTTTATTCACTTGAAAAGGCTCTAGAGGAAACCGGGGTAAGGCTTGTAATTGACGAAATTGAAGATGCGGACGTGAAGGCAAGGGTATTGAAGGGCAAAAAAGCCGAATATCCCTTTGACTACCTGATTCTCGCCTGCGGCAGCCAGCCCGAATATTTTGGTATCCCCGGAATGAAAGAACACGCATTCACATTATGGTCTTTCGAAGATGCACTGAAGATTAGGCATAGAGTAGAGGAGATGTTCGATAAGGCCAGGTACGAATTGGACGGGGAAAAGAGGCGCGAGTATTTGACTTTCGTGGTGGGCGGCGGCGGATTTACCGGCATAGAGATGATAGGCGAGTTGGTGGAATGGGTTGAAGACCTCTGCAGGGAATACGGAATAAGCCGCGACGAAGTTACTCTGATGGTAGTGGAGGCCTTGCCGAAAATATTGCCGAACCTTTCGGACGAGCTGATAAAGAAGGCTACCGATTATCTGGAGAGGAACAAAGTTAGGATATTATTGAATTCGCCCATAGTTAATGTCGAACCGGACGGATTTACGTTGAAGAGCGGAGAAAAGATAAAGACCCGTACCCTTATCTGGACAGGTGGAGTAAGGGGTAATGCCCTAGCGGAAAAACTGGGCCTTGAAACTGGAGGCCGCGGAAGGATAAAGGTAAATGAATACCTGGAAACCAGCGAAAAGGGCATTTACGCTATAGGTGACGTGAGCTTTTATGTGAATGAGAAGAATTTCGTAATGCCGGCCCTGGTTGAATCGGCCATACAGTCGGGTGAGTGTGCGGCCCACAATATTGCTGCTGAAATTACCGGTGGCTCCAAAAAACCCTTGAAACTCAACCTGCACGGAAATATGGTTTCCATAGGAGAAAGGTACTGCGTGGCAGAAGTGATGGGGCGTAAGCTTGATGGATGGATTGCCACGTTCATAAAACACATGGCCGACATGCATTACCTGTTCGGTGTCGGTGGATGGACTTTCGTAAGGGAATACATCGGCCACCAGTTCTTCAAAAAGAACCGCGGGAAATCCTTCATTGTTCAGAATCTGGGGGTTAGCACCAGCGCTTTTTGGCTTGCTATTTTAAGAATTTATTTAGGATACCGCTGGCTGATGTCTGGCCTTGAAAAGGTACACTCCGGATGGCTTGCAGCGGGCGACAAATTGGTGGCGGGAGCTTCGACAAGTCCGATAGGGCCTAATACACCGGAATGGTACGCGAGTTTTGTAGAAAAATTCATTTTCCCACACGCTCTATTCTTCCAGACGGTAATAACGTTGAGCGAACTTGCGATTGGTACTTGTCTCGTTCTCGGACTCTTTACAATGCTGGCTTCGCTCGGGTCGCTCTTTATGCTGCTCAATTTCATGATTTCCGGTTCTGGCGACATGTGGTTCTTCATGGTGTCTCTGGGGGTATGTTTCTCCGGCGCGGGTCACTCGTTCGGTCTCGACAGGTGGGTAATCCCCTGGATATCCAGAGTGGTAAAAAGAATAATCAGGGGAGGCGGCCGGAAACCTGCACTACCGGGTTCTATTCACGACGTAGTCAGCTAGTATGAGCAACGAACTCTTGGCAGGGATGTCAGACAGAACTGATAGATGTTCTTTAGATTTTGCGACATAACGCTCGGCTATACGCCGGGCGTATTCTATTCCTCCCGATTCTTTGACTATTTCGATGATTTGTTGGATAGTATTTAAATCCCATCGAGCGGGGTCAGAGAAAAGTTTTCGCAATTCGCGGGCTGTAGAACCGTTGTTAAGAGCGTACAAAAGGGGTAGAGTAATTATCCCTTCTTTTATATCGTTTCCAAGGGGTTTGCCGCTCTTATTTTCATCTGCCGTTAAGTCCAGGATGTCGTCCATTACTTGAAACGCCATTCCTAGCATCATACCGTACTTTTTCAGGGCCGATATAATTGCGGGTGAAGCTTTTGCTCCTCTTGCTCCCAGCTCGCAGCTCATGGCAAAAAGAAGGGCGGTTTTTTTTCTTATCCTTCTAGCATAGTCTATAAAACTTATGTTTATATTGAAGGCTTCTTTTTTCTGGCGCGCCTCACCTTCGCACACCTTATAAAGCATCCCTGACACTGATTTTAGAATTTCGAGGTCGCCGTGGTCGACCAGAATTTTTAAAGCCTTTGCGAGCACGAAATCCCCCGCATAGACGGCCGCATCTTTTCCTATTGAAGCCTGCACTGTGGGAACTCCGCGCCTCAATGGCGAGTCATCCACGATGTCGTCGTGAATGAGCGTGGCCGTATGTACCAGTTCTACCGCTACGGCGAGGGGTGTGATTTTGTGGTAGTCGTAATCGCCAAACCGTGCGGAAAGGTAAACCAGGGCCGGCCTTATTCTCTTACCTCCGGCTTTGATGGTGTTTTCCAAAGCATCCCATAGGAAGGATTCCTTTGTTTTCACAGAGGTGAGGAGTTCTTCCTCTAATAATGCCATTTCGCTTGATATTTGATTATAAAATTCGTATAATGCCATGGGTACTATCACTCTTTCTAACAAAAATAGTCACAACAAAAATAACACAAAAAAGAAATAATGGCAATTATAAAAGAAAGGGCATACAGAAGTATGCCCTTTTAATACCTTTTCCAGCTTTATTTTGCCAGAGAAAGGGCTTCGGTCATCAGGTTCTTAAATTTGGTCGAAGTTCCGGTGGCGCCGCTTACTGTGTCCACCTGCGCGGCATCCTGTTTTTCAATGAGGGATTTAGTAAGGGCTTCTACCGCTTTAGCAGGAGTTTGGCCAGATTTTGCTTCCATATTCTTTGCATATTCCTGGTCTACGGATTTGTAATGTCCGTCTTCTTTGTTGATTTCGTCAAAGAAAGCCGATTGAATCTTGCCGTCATTTACGATAACGGCGGCCATGGCCTTCCAGCCGTGATCGTCAAAGTTGGCTTCCGCTGCTTTGTAAAGACCGTCTTTAAGTCCGCCTTTGGCTTCAACTGAAGTACCTTTGAGAGCTTCGGCCACGAGAGCTTTGAAAGCTTCAGAAGTATGGGTGGCGCCGGTTACTACATCCACAGCCTCGGGATTCTGTTTTTCAATTAGAGATTGTTCTAGTTTGGCATAAGCTTCAACGGGAGTCGTGCCGGACTTTTCCTTCATTTTCGGCCCATATTCTGGGTCAAAGCTCTTCAGCTTTCCTTCCTTGTTGATTTCATCGTAAAATACATTTGTTATTTTTCCATCTTTCACAATCACGGTCACAAGACCTTTCCAACCCTGCTCATTAAAATCCTTTTCCTCAGCGTAGTAGGTGCCGTCCTTAAAAGTTGCCTGCTGCTGTTCTTGCTGGCCGCCCTGCTGTTCCTGCTGCTGGTTTGGTTGGCCCTCCTGCTTCTTCTGGGAGCTGCAACCGGCTACAAGGGCAACTACCAGGAAGAGGACCAGCGTTAGGGCTAACAATTTCTTCATGTACTTTCCCCCCTGATAAAAATGTTTAATTGATTATTTATTTAATTTTTGGACCACTTAATATATATTATACACAAAACTCGAAAATCCTTCTAAAGGAATGTTGAGAAATTTTACTGCAAAAACTTGCTGAAAATTGCTCCTATAATCAAAGTCAAGCCCGTAAGCTGATATATCTGCACGGTTTTAGCATTAGCCTGTATTAGGTTGGGAATATCGTTGTAGTATATTTTTGCAATTTTAACGGCGTTTTTCGCTATGGGGTAGGCACACAAAGGAAGCAAAAACACGGGATTGCCGGAAATATAAGCTAGAACCGGACATGTGGCAAAGGCCGCGGCGAAAAGCGTAAAATAAAGCAGGGTGGCTCTTTTTTTGCCGAGCCTTACCACCCAGTTTCGTTTGTTGCCCCGGAGATCTGCTTCGTAGTCAGGAAACTCGTTGATTAAAAGCACGTTAGCTATTAAAAATCCGAGAATCAAGGAAGCTCGATATAAACTCCTATAAGTCCCGCAA
Organism: Tepidanaerobacteraceae bacterium; assembly: GCA_030446005.1. GTDB lineage: Bacteria > Bacillota > Thermosediminibacteria > Thermosediminibacterales > Thermosediminibacteraceae > Fervidicola. The sequence continues at coordinate 37,657 of JASUSP010000015.1, forward strand.
GTGCCATGGTCCATACAGCAATGGCTTTGACTTCCGAAACGGAAAGTATTCCGTCCACTATTACTTTCTTGCCTCCGCTGAACGGGGTTCTCTTGTCGGGTGTGACGTATCGGTCCACTCCGGATTCATAATCCACAAATTCGTTTATGGCGTTTTTTCCTATTTCTATCAGGTATACCCCGATCATGCTCCAGAACAACCAGTAGAGGCTAAATTTTCCTTCGATGCCGTAAGCTAAAGCAGCACCTACGGCCATCGGGACCGTTGAGGCAATCCAAATTTTAGGGTCCGCGAGCTGCCAAAATCCCTTCCAGAATCGAGACCAGTCTTTTTTTAGCGTAGAGACCTGGTTCAAAAAACTTGACTGTTTTTATCTTCAGCCAAGTCGGCCCCCGGACCAGGCTTTCGCCTCCTTTCCGGATATTTGATTTGCCCTCCGAGGG
>JASUSP010000016.1 GCA_030446005.1 Tepidanaerobacteraceae bacterium
ATAAGGCACTCTGAAGCTTTTAATTTTGCCGTAAAAGTAAAGATGCTTTGTGGTAACTGCCAATATTCCCGTGTCTACGTAGACTTGCTCCTCTTTTTCGATTGGGTAACCCTTAAATTGCCCCACCCTATAATAAACTCCCTTCGCAATTCGAATACTTACACCGTGGCTTCCTCCCACGTATTCCCTTCGAGTCCTCTTTTCGTAATATTTCACATTTGAAAAAGCCCAAACCAAACTTTCACTCTTTTGAAAATTAAACGGCAAAGGCTCAACCGTTTTAAAACGTTGTGGAACCTTTCCTTCTAATATATCACGCAAAACTGCCCCTTGTACAAAACGCGTGTATATTCCCTTCCCATCCAGCTCATCTTGTGTAAAACCAAAATAATTAGCGTATGCAACCAATTTATCTTCTTCCTGCGCATCAAGATTGCCGTCCTCCAAAAAATGTAAAACTGCCTCTTCCCAGCCCAGAATTAAAGCCTCTTTTACTTTATCTTGTGAAACATAACCTTCTTTTGCTAAATCATGAAGTTCTCTTTCCAAATTCATTATATGACCTATTCCAAGTGCAGCTTCCTTGGCTTTAAAAACCATTGCATTCCAAGTATTTTTGTGCTTTTCTTCACACTCTCGATGACGTTTTCTGAGAAAACCTGCAGGTTTGCCACAATAAATACAGTTGCCCATAAACAACCACACTCCATAATCTTACTCTAATTCAATTACCAGCCAATCATTAGATATTTTTTCTTTTCTCTGTTATCCAATACCCTCGCACAGCTTTCCCAATCAACTTTACCAACATGAACATGATACCTTAATTCGAAAGGATGTTGCTTTGGAACAGCATCAATTTTCTTCTTCGCTTCCTCAATTTCATTTAATGCCACATGCACCCAGACATCTTCCAATACATCGGGGATTTGGCCAAACATACTATAAATATTCGCGAATCTTTCTGAAAGCAATTGATGCACTCTATCTTCAACCGATCCCTTATACCTCATATTGTATATATACACCTTATCATAAACCTGACCTATGCGTTGTATTCTCCCTTTTCGCTGTTCAAGCCTGGTTGGATTCCATGGCAAGTCAAGATTTATAAGCGTGCCCAGTGTTTGAAGATTTAATCCCTCGCTGGCAGCATCGGTCCCAACTAAAACCCTTAATTCGCGTCTTTTAACCATCTGCTTTATCTCTTCTTTACTTTTTCTTTCATATACCCCGTTGACAAATATCCCTGATTTTTCTCCTCCTGCATAAAGTCCTATTCTTTCATTTGGAAGGTCATGAGATAAACTCTCGGCAACCCAAAAGGCCGAGTCATAATATTGAGAAAAAATAATGCACCCGCGTTCTATCCATTTATCCTCGATAAGTAACTTTAAAACCAGATTGTACTTTGGATCTCTTTCTTTATTAATATTCAGTGCCTCGATTAATTTTTTGAGGCAATTTCTTTCTTCTTCGGTTAAATTCTTTATTTCGCTCTGAGTGTCTTTTTCATCCTCTATTTCCTCTTCCTCATAATCTTCTTCTACAATCCCTCCCCAATTGTTAAGCATCCTCTCCGCGGTAATCTTTCCCGCAATTATAGTGCTACCAATCCTTCTTAAAAGTAATGTCTTAAAAAAGCCCCTGGTCTTTAACCTCTTTTTAAGGAGTTCACAAAATTCCTCTGCATACCTGTAAGCTTCCTGCAAATACGGCGGTAACACAATAGCCTCATTATCGCTTTCTCCCATCAACTCAACTTCAATTTTCTTTAAATATGGTTCTCCCGTTTCAGGATTTATAGTGTTTTCAAGATAATTCCTTGTTCTCCTTACAATGTGCCTTATAAAAGGATTATGTTCGGTCATAAAATTATCGTCAATAATCCTAAAAATCCTCCGCTTATCCTGCTCTCTCAGTTGGTCAAATACTTCTGGCCTTATTACAAATTCATTATCTGCCATGCCCAACTGCTTTCTTATAACTCCAAACGTCGTTTCCCCTTCGGACGCTGGAGGGAATGGATTTCTTATCCATTCCCAATTTTCTTTATCGGAACGATCAAGTACTTCTTTCCCCGTAATCAAGTTAATGGCTCTTTCAGGGTATTTCCTCCACATACTGAAAGCATTTCCCAAAACTGCGTCACTTCCCTGAGCAAGGATATATAGCAAATCCCACGCTTCAATCGGATATAACTGCACAGGTGTTGCAGTAGCCAAAAGCATACTTTTGGTCCTCTTAGAAATTTCAAGCAAAAATCTCATCAGATTATTCGGATCAGGTTTTTCATTTTCTCTGCCAGGACCTAAATTTTTTCTTCTCGCCCTGTGGGCTTCATCCACAATTACACATTCATACTCCAAATTCAAAAGATGCTGAACCTGTTCCGAATTTGCTGTGATTAACCCTTGCGAAATTATACCGATCCGTCTCGGACACTTTTTTATAGCTGTATCCCCATTTGCAGGATACCTTATACCATTCTCGTCTACCCACCCTTTTCCGTCCCATACTGCTGACGGCATATCCAAAAGAGTTTTCATCTCATCCTGCCACTGCCAGATAAGCGTTTTGGGCACAATTATGAGGATAGGCTTTTCTCCGTACAAAGCCATAAGCTGTGTAGCCATAGCAAGCTGCACAGTTTTCCCAAGCCCAACCATATCGGCAAGTACATACCTTGCTCCGTATTTTTTATGGTCCTCAAAAACCATATTTATGAAATACTTCTGGTGTTCCCATAAACCCAGTTCTTCCCTATATACTGGCGATTCAATAACAGTTGAAGCAGGTTCAGGGTCTTTTTTCCATTCATCAATAGAATAAATTACTTTTCTTTCGGAAATCCTCTTAATGTCCTCAACGATAAAATCCGCCAGAGGCACCGCATAAGGACTATTCCAGAAATAATCAAATTCTTCCTGAACCCATTTTACTGCCTCTTCTGAATCATCTTCCCAAAGTATCTCATAGTTCAGTTTCCAACCAGCGTAACTTTCGTTTACACTGCCTATAAAAGCTGTTTTTCGCCCATCTTTCAGGGTTATGACCCCTACTTTCCCATGGATGAGGCCAAACACATCATTTGGGACAACTTTTATAAGCAGTTTACCGCTTTTTATGAGATTATAAAGCTTTTTCAATCTTTCAGGGATATCAGCATATTTTTCTTCGGGTTTTGCACTGCACCATTCCCTGCGCATAGCATTAATAGCAGCGCTTATTGTTACAACATCTTCCTTTTGCATTTCTGAATTGCATACCACCCTGGCACAACCCTGTATATTCTCAATTGCTTCTCCTGCAACTTCGATAATGGAAGAACTGAAATAGCCAGCAATCCTGTCATAATTCAAAGCATCTTTTAGCTTTTCATTTAAGAAGCTTGTATCTAACCTTTTTCTTCGTGAAGAATAGCGGTAAATCATCTCAATTACCCTCGCTAATCTAAATTTAATCTTTTCTCATTACTTTTTATTTTAGCTTTTAATCTCGCATTTTTTCAAATAAGTCTATTATTTCCTCTGGTATTTTATCTTCTGGGCAACAAATTGCTATTTGAGAGGTTATCTCTTCTTTATCAATTGGCTTTCCTGTTTTGTCTTGAATAAATTTTTGGATTTCTTTACTAAATTTAAATTCATTGTTATTATTTAATTCTTTTCTCCAAAACATAATTCTATTTTTTATTTCTTCTTGCGTTATATTTATACCAGCATCAAAATTATTATTGATAATAATTTTGTAAATAGATTCTACCAAGATATCATCGGAAAATGCATCTTCAAGTTCTTTTGTACCAACATATAAATCTATTATTTTGATGCCTTTTTCTTGACATTCTTTTACAAATTTATGAATATTATGTTTTGGATTATTTTTAACATCTCTATCAAGGAATATATATACGGGTACATCAGGCATAAACTCTTGTATCAATCTTGCGAAACTACAAGCATTTCCATTTCCATCAAGAGTAATAACTGCTATTAAGTCATTTTTCAGAAATCTTGACTTCCATTTAAAATAAAGCATATCTATTGCAGCCTTATCAGATTTTCCTTCTAGCAACAATATTTTTCGCGTAAAGAATAAGTTACTATTTTCTATCCCCAAATCTTTTAGTAAATTGCCTACATCTGCATCTTCCACTATCCTTTTGACCCGTGTTTGACCTTCCTTTAGCTCAAATAAAGTAATTTTATGCGGCGGCATATAGTTAATGATAAAAGGAGAATGCGTTGTTATTATAACTTGGTTTTTTTCTTTCAACTCATCCAAAATTGTTAATAATTCATATTGTGCTTTTACGTGAAGATGAGTATCTGGTTCATCAAAGAGATATAAAACTGGTTTATCAGTATCAAGTTGTCGAGCATAGTTTAATAAAGCTAAAGTAACTCTCCTTTTAGTACCATCTCCTTTTTTATCTAACAATATCTCCCTGTTATTATCATCCTCAAACGATACTTTTAATTCTACAAATTTCTGTGTTATATCAATTGGGAAAAAATTCGGTACAAGACTTATTCTACTAATATTGGGCAAAAATTTTTTTATATCTGGTAATACTTCCTTATTAATAACTCCATCTTCTTTTTCCTTAATAATATTGGTTACTTCGTCTTCTAATATTTCCTCTAAAGTTTTTTCTGTATCTCTTAACATTATCTTCTTGTCCCAAATAGCATCAAAATCTTGTTTTAGATAAATTTTTAGAATTATATCTTCTATATTGTAAAATGTTTTTCCACTTAAATATACTACGGTAAAATATTGATTAAGATAGTCTTCTATTTTACTAATAGATGATTTTATTTTACTTTTAGTAAGTATATCCTCTTTGCTTTCTTCTAGAATTTGCTTAAATCTGTTTTTCAAATTTTCTTCATTGTCTTTTCTTCTTTTATTTGCCCCTTCTAATAAAACCAATTTATTTTTTATTTCTTGTAAGGACAATTTCTCTATTTCCTCAGGTGAGTCAATATACTTTCTAAACTCAGCAGAAGGAAGCCAGATCTCCAAATTTGGTTCAAATTCATCTTTGTTTTTTCTATATTTAATTTCTACATCATTAAAAAGAATCGCTTTAAACTCAATTATTTGTTCTCCTTCATTTCCCTCTAAATTATTTTGCTTTCCTTTTCTTTCTTCCAAATAATAGTCTCCATCTTCTATTTTAAATTTATCCTTTTTATCTCTTTTTGTATCCTCTCCTACATTAAACAATATCCTCAATACATCAAGCAAAGAAGATTTACCACTATCATTTTCTCCCACAATTAAAGTCAAATCACTTTGAAAATCAACTTCAATATCTTTGAGACTCCTAAAATTTTTCACTTTCAACTTCTTAATAATCATTTATTAACCCTCCAACAAAATAACATAAAACACTTACACACCATCATTTTTCACAAGCTCGGCAAGAAGTCTTGCGTATTTTGCTTCCTCTTTCCAGTGAGGCATTGTTTCAATATTTCCCAAAGCAGATATGTATTCCAAAATCTCAATGATAGTATTTCTTTGATTCCAATAATTGGGCAATTCATTTTTGAGCCAATTTCTGCCCTTTGTTGTGTCTTCTGCTTTTATAGCTTGATACAAAGCAGCAAGAACATTTCGAACAAGCGTATTGCTGAATCTGTCACTGCTGCTCAATCCCTTCATTCCAAACTCCAATGCCGTCTTTAATCTCGCCTTGTTGGCTCGAGTAGAGGCGAGAAGGTCCCTGTACTCCCTCACACCAAAACCCTTTGCCAGTTCCTGATATGCACCCAATTGATATATACCGTCCTTTTCAAGGTCTAAACCCTTAATATAGAACCTCTCTTCTGGCGTTAACATTTTCCACGTATAAGAATCAAAACCTTTAGGTATGATATAATCATAGGCAATCTTTACAGCTTCATTTATTATTTTCTCAATCGGCGATTCTTCTCCTGGCAGTCTCGTCTTTGATAGTTCATATTGAATATCAATATCCTCAATCTTTTTGTATGAAGTTAATACTTTTAACGAAGCAGCATAAGCGGCAAGTAAGTAATCAGTATCGCTGAAATTGGGGTCTTCTTTGTCATCCAATTCTCGCATAATATCAATTTGTCTTTGAACTTCATTTTCTATCTCTGGATAAAGCTCGTCAAGATATGCGGTTTCTTCGGATGTCTGCTTGCGAAGGACAAGAAGGACAGTGCCTTTTACATAATTTCCCTTCTTTAACCCGCTGGCGTCTGTTTCAGTGGCGATATTCCACGCAGCAGTTACCCTCAAACCTGCTGCCCACAAAATCAATGCCAAATCTGCCCATACGCTGACATTTTGATGAGTAAACATTATTATCTGCAGCCCGTTATCAGGCATATGAGCTGCCAGGTTTTTATAAACTTCCACCATGCTCTGCTTGAAACTTTCTCCCGTTCCTTTTATTGCAAGCGCACGCTTGCTGTCGGCATACCAGTCAGGGAAAACATCAAGAAGCATTTTCTTATCCCATACAAGGAAGAACTCAGAAAGTTCGTGGTAGTTTATAGCATCGGCATAGGGGGGATCGGTAAGCCAAATATGACAGTTCTCAACCACGCCTCGAGCATCCGAAAGTTTAACAAATACTTTCTTCGGCGTGTTCTTCAATAATGAAGCTAATGGAAAGAACCATGAATCCTTAATAGATTTCAGACCTCTTACCCCATAGTTGAACAAAGTATTTAGTGCCTGATTATAAAATGTCTGTGCCGTATGACCTAATCCACCTGATTTAGAAGGATCCCACCTGCTTAGTCTAGAATTCCAATCTGCACATCTATTTACCTCAAGAAGTCCTACTACTTTCTCCTTTTTTGTCTCCGCATGCTTATCAATTAGCTCCATTAAAAGCCCATGCATAAGAAGTTGTCTCGGATTAAAAAGCTGATGCCAGTATGCCCAGCCTCTTTCCCTATATAATCTTGAAGTTTCTTCTCCTTCTTCAATCATACTGCTCGGAATATATCCCTTCTCCTGCCACTTGTTAAATCTTTCTTTAAGAAGATTGACAACCTCCTCCTCTCTTTTTAAATCTTCTTCTGTAGGAGCTGTATAATACCTCTTACCCTCCTGAGTCTCATATCTAATACAATATAGCCTTTCCTGAAATACATCGTCAGGCCGTGGAATAAATTCATGGGCTTCCCATTTGCGAAGGCCGTATTCTACCGAACCATCCTCCTTTATCCTATCTTTTCTAATAGCTGCTATTGGGGTTGATACTTTACAGTGCGGACACACAAGATTGCTGTCCTTTACTGTAGCCATCTTCTCTGCAAGCTCCATCTCTTTTTCTGTGGCATTCGATTTTATCTCAATATCAAAGCTTTTATTTTCGGGGTTTTCTTTTAAAATAGCTACGGTTTTTGTCCCTTTCCCTATAATCCAAGAAGGTACAAGAGGCACCCTCCATCCGCACTCGGGGCAGATAGTCTCATTGCAGTATAAATAAGCATTTGCCCTGTGGCCTTGTTCGTTATGCTCTATCCCCCACTCGGTAATCTGCTTATCCGCGAGTTCAAATATCTTTTTTTGAAACTCTTTTAAGCTTTCAATTTCTTCCTCAGAACTGCCTAGAATATTCAACGAAGCCCATGTCAAAAGCATGGCAATGGGGTTTAAATCAGAAGCGTACACATCAAAGCCCATTCTTGCCGCTTCAAAAGGCACACTCCCTCCACCGCAGAAACAGTCACCGACAACGGGAACTTTTCCAAATCTTTTTTTGCCGAGCTCACGGACAAACTCTTGTAAGCTTTTTGCATTTGTGCCCAAATGCTGATTTATAACCTGCCATTCGGATTCAGGGAGATTATCTATTTCTTCTGGCCTCACGCAATACTTAAGCTTTTCATCATAGGAGAGCCTATTAAATACAAGCTTTTGTAATTGTTCTTTTTCTTTTTTGGTTACATTCTTTTTATATGTGATCTTGCCGTTATTATTTTCAAAATATCTTTCTCTCTCCTCTTCAGATAAATTTTCATATATTTCTTTAATAGGAATCGATTGCTTTTTGCGAAGCCAGAGGCCTTCTTCATCCATAGTCAATATTTTCAGGAATATCTCCATATCCTTTTTGGGATTATCGCTTGCAGGCATCAACAAGCCGAGAAGTGCAGCCCTTACAAGAATAAGGGGCTTTCTGCCCCACCATTTTCCAAGCCCTGTTAATGTCTGGCCGCTGCCTGCCTTTCTCTCTTTATAGCTTTCTTTCGAAACCTTTGATACAGGGAATTGAACTTCTATGAAGGATTTGTCGCCGTTTAGCATCCTGACACCCCTTTAATCGTCTATTTTCCTTTGAATTAGCAAATCAAACAATTCCAGCTGCTTATTTGACTCTTCTACAGGATTTTCGGTAAGCGCATACCTTATAGCCTTTCGCCAGCCCCTTTTGTCATGGAGCCCTCCAGTTGCTGCATTTGTCATTGTAAAAAGCCACCAGCGTTCCTCTGGAGAAAGCCCAAGCCAGTTTTTTATAGCAATAGGTATAACAGATGGATCGCAATCCTCTATCGCCCAGGCTAAAAGCACCATCTCTTTACCAAATAGCCTCTGAACGGGTACCTGCCCTGTACGCCATTTGCCAACAGGCAGTTTTTCTTTCTTTAGCCTTGCATTAAATTCATTTTTTAAAGTATCTTCAATCTGCTTCCATTTGTATTTTGAAAGCTCAACCTTTGGCCTATCTTCTTTTAGGTCAATTGTCTGTTCTTGAACGCCATTCTGCCATTTAAAGCGCTCGTAAATAATGACCTTGCCATCATTAGCACGCGGAATAATCACCAAAAAATGATGCTGTGATTCTTCGGGAATGAATCCAAAGCCAAAAACTTGCCTTTTCTGTGCCATTATTGAACAATCTCCTGTTCTTTAAAGTCTTTTAAATCCATCTTCTTTTCTGCAACCCAATCCAAAAAATCCTGTCCAGTATCAAAATGGATATTACTGCATTCAAAATTGATATTTACCTTGCCCTCGTTCATGAAATTGCTCCTTATATTATCCATGCTGTTTTCAAGGTTTTCAATATCTATTTTTATTGAAGAGCCGAAGGTTAACTCCACCCAACCTTTATCGCCGTTAGCATCATCTTCCTTATAAAAAGTAACTATAACATCGCTAATTTTTGCATTGTGCTTTTTAAGCAAATCAAGCTCCTTATAAGTTTCAGCGGTGTCATTTGTCCTTACACGCCTATTAAGTGTTAATGGCTTTTCTATAACAATATTTACTTCTTCTTTCTTTTCTCTGTCTATTTTAATTTCTAGTGTATTTGAATAAACACCTTTCGCTTCTGCAACCGCTACTACATATGTGCAGTTTTCAGGGACAATAATCTCGCCTTCATATATTCCTCCGTTTTCTTTCGGATTAGAACCATCTGTTGTGTATTTTATGGTAGCAGGAGGGATAGATTTTAATTCGACAACCTTATTAGACCCCTTGTTGAATATTCGATATTTCAGAGTTATTTTATTAACCCACTCGACTGGTTCACCCGTTTCATGTTCACCACTGCTGTCAACACATAAGAATGAAAGTTTTACCTCTTTTGTCCGAAACTCATACGGGTTTTCTACAAGATTTGAAGCTTCGGTTGCTACAGAACCAACTTCATAGTAAATCTTATCTCCATAAAGCGGAGTAATTTTTAGGATTACCTCGCCTGTTTCATCATCTCTACGCAATTCCTGAATCTGAACGCTTGTTTTCTCTTTTGGAAACGGACCTTTGTCTATGTATCCGCCGTTTTCACGCCATATTCCTTTTTTGAGCATCTCTTCTTTTAAGTTATCAAGCGCCGTCGGAATGTGCCACTGCCATAGAGGATTAGTTGCCGCACGCTCTTTTATATCGTTCCACCGCATTTCTTTTTGGGTAAATAAACGGTCTTCGCATTTTTTCCTAAAAGTATCACCCGTAACATCAGTAGTAAATTTTTGGCGCTGTATCAAAACATCCCTTATCTGCTTTTCCCCGTTATATTCGTTTTCTTTAAATTCCATTAAGAAATCAGCTTTCAAAAGACCAGTCTTTGCAGGATAGTATAACTGCGTAAAAGTCTCCCTTGCTGCCTGTAAGAGTTCTAATACTATTCTGTCTCTCTTTTCAAGCGCTTTCTGATACTGCGGGTTATTTGGTGGAACTCTTTCATCATTTTCCATTCTGTTAATTATTTCATTAATCGCCTTATGCTCTTTTGCAGCATGCAGGAGCTTTTCCATTGTGCTCCTTGAACCAGAGAGAAACATTACCCTGTTTTTGTACTTTTCGTTCTCATAGAATTTTTGCAAATCAGGATGTAAACCTGGCCCTCCTGTATACGGTTCAAATATAACAAGGGTAACCTTATCTTCAGAAAGCCTTATTTCATCAACAGCAGGGAAAACCAAAACCTTCTGGTAGCAATCTCCAATAGTGGGTTTGAATTTTTCTTCAAGGAAAGTCCTCAACTCTTTTTTAGCACTTTCATTGTCGTAAGAATCAACCAAGGAATTAAGTTCCGCTATCAAGTTTCTGGTATTTTGGAAGTACAGTCTGCCATCTCTGTCGGTATGGAGATACCAAGCCCGCATGACAAATTCATCAAGTGCCCTCTTTACGCGTGTAATGTCTTTCCCTGGCTCGCATAAGTATCCTATGGTTTCTTGCAGCGAAAGACCTAAAAGTGCATTTGGCACATCTGCTAAAGAGGAGACAAGTATAAGTTTTGCAAGGTCCTGCATATGGGTTTCTCCCATTGCCGCATCAACTATTTCCGCAACAGACTTTCCATTCGAAGCAATATCATGGGCTATAGCATTTGCAAGCGAGGGTTTAACCTGTGTAATCGCAGTAAGCATTTCATGGTCACTCAAGTCAAAATCATAAGCATTTATTAAATATTTGTTTTTTGCTTTTGGATTATCTCCTCTGTAAAGCTGAGAAACTATAATGCGCATTAATCTCAATAAGCCTCTCGTCTGCTGAAAACCAGGGTTTTCTTTGAATCTTGCATAAAGGTCTCTTATCGAAGGATGAAAAGGATAAGAATCCTTTATCCCAACAAAAATCTGATCAGGAGAGAGGTTTGTATAGCCCATTTGTCTTGCTTCTAAAACGGCTTGCTTATAAGCATTTGCAACCTCATTTATCTCTATTTCGGAGGGTAAAACTTTAAAAAGCCTCTTCCTTAAAATGTGATATATTTCATCCGAAGTCATATTAACAGGCTCAATATTTATAGCCAAGCGATTGACCTCATTTTCAAGTTCTTTAAAGGAAGATTGCAAAAGTTCACTTCCGCTTTCATACGCAGCCCTTAAGTCTGAAATAACAAGACATACATTCGAAAGTTCCTCTTTATTCAATGCGTTAAAAAGATTTGCCAATGCTGTAGTGGTTACTACGGCTAAATTTGAATCACCAATTGGCTTTGCCTTTGCATTTTCTAAATATGGAGGGAGCTCATCGAGAAGAATTAAAAGCGGTTCTCCTTTTAAGAGGTTCACCCATGCACTCTGTCCAGGTGCTTGCAGCGGCGAATAATAGTCTTTAAACATTTCTTTTTTCCCAAGCTGTTCTGCTATTGCTCCCCATATGCCGTAGGGAGCATCACTTTCTCTTCCTGTGAAAGCAACAACTTTAATTTTCCCAAGGGGACTGTCTTTAAACTTATCTCCCATTATCTTTGCCCTAAATTCTGGGTATTTGGCTAAAAGCCCAAGGGCAATCATGTTGTGAGTTTTACCGCCGCCCATGTTCTGCGTCAACTTAATGACACCTGCTGCACTCTGCCTGTGAAAGCGCTTGAAGGCTGTTTCAAACAATATTCTCATGCCTTGGGTTACATAGTTTTCTTCAAAAAAGCGATGAGGATCAATTCTATTTTCAATAAGGTCTGTCAAATCCAGGACATCGTCCCTTTTTGTTTCATCAAAAACGCTCTCCCGCGGCACACAAAGCTCGTATAAGGTTTTCACTTTTACACACCTACCTTTCACTTCAATATTTTCAAGACGTCCCTTTATCTCTTATCGGTTATCAAACTCCCGACTTTTATATTCTTTGAACTGCATATTCTTATTGCAAAAATCGTTGAGATTACGTTTTTAGATTAACCTCAACGAGTTGTTTGATTTTTTCGCCCGTATTCTAAATTTTTCTTTTAATAATAACGTTTTCTACTGATAAATACTTGGAACAGTTCCCATGCTTAGAGCGTTTCTAAAATCGCTCTTATATTATCTGTATTTCCACTTACGTTTTTAACCTCCCAACTTTTTGATTTTATTACGGGCCAATACAAATTAATACGTATTAATACAAATTAATTCGTATTAATACGTATTAATGCGAATTAATAAAAACTGACATGTAAATCTAGGTATCGCATGTTTTTAAAATCCAAATAAAATATTTTACAGAAAACAAATTTAAAATCACATCGTTTTTAAAAACGTGTGCCCGACTATCATGGGCGAGCAGAATCCCACAGACGCTATGACATAGGCAGAATTAGCGTCGGTCATTATTTTAAAAATCGTCAAATAGCTCCATCGAAATCTTATTTTCTTTCCAAATTTTTAAAATGTCATCAACGTCGCTTTGTATTAATATCATATCGATATATTTGCTTATTTTTTGCTTCCTACACGTCTTGCGTTTTTAAAAATGTGTAAAGAGACCAGAGAGAAGCGAAGCAAAACCTCAAAATTTGCCTTCTCAAACAATATGCCTCAAATAAAAATTCCCACCTCTATAAATCCACACTTTATTTTTTCTCTTTTCCCTTCCTCTCCTCCTTCTTCGTCTCTTCGTTTTTAAAAACGAGGCAAAAAAGCCCCGACTTATTCGGTCGGAGCTTCCTTATTTTCTACAACGTGAATGCTTCCGCAAGTCGGGCGGAAAGAATTGTCAAGGGCGCGGCGAATGGGAAAAAGAAGGTTTTCCGCCAGACTGTTTCCTTCCCCCATATGCGAGGAACCTGCAGAACTACCTCTGCCCTCCAAAATCCGCGCCGTAAAACGTATATCCAGAACGTCCCCCGCTTCGAAGAGACGAATTTTTCATAAACGACCATCCAGATCAGCTCCCTTCCGTGTCTTACTCATCATTTTGCCTTACTCATCGATATTTTAGCATTATTCTTATATGATTTCAATATTTTTTACGCAAAATCTTGCAAAAATACTTGACTTATTTTATTATCTTGTATATGCTAAAATCGAAAATACAAAAAGGACGGTAATAATATGAAAAAAGAGCATGCCGTTTGGACTGCTATTTCAGAACAAACTCACAAAACTCTATCCGAAATATCCGCAAAAACTGGAATGACGATGACCAAAATCGTAAAACAAATCCTATTTATAAATCCTCCAAAAGAAATCGTAGAGGAATACCGTTTTACAACAAAAAAATCAAGACGAATGGTTATAAAGATGTCGGATTTGGAGTTTGAAAAGGTTGAAAAAATGGCCCAGCAACATAAAATATCGATTAGTCGTTTTATTCGGAACGTAGTATATTCCTATCTGCTAGAGAAAGGCTTGGCTTGAAAGATTTCAACAAAAATTGTTCGATTTTAAAAACGTCTATATTTTATTTGATACGAATTTAAAAGCATAACCCTCGTTTTTAAAAACCTAAAACATAAAGCCTCTACTCCAATTAAAAAAGGTGTAGAGGCTTTTTTATTAGTAAAATTTGACTTTTTGTATGCCGTCTTCGTATTATAGGAACAAATAAATGTATCCACATTAAAAAGGATGGTGGTAAGAATGTCGCAGAATGATTATACTATAAGGGATTTCAAAACACTTAAAGTCTGGCAAAAGGCAAGAGAATTGGCTAATGATATATACAAAGTTTCAGCAAAATTCCCCGCATTTGAAGTTTATGCGGTAAAATCTCAAATTATTAGATCCGTTACCTCCATAGGTGCCAACATTGCCGAAGGAAATGGCCAGCTTTATAAGAAAAAGCAGATTAATTTCTTTAATAATGCCCTCGGCAGCGCATCTGAAACAAGGCACTGGCTCATTATAGCCTTAGATAATGGCTATATTTCTGAAGAAGAATATATTATGCTTGAACAAAAAACAACAGAAATTATCAAGATGTTACTAGGTTGTATAAAAGGACTTCAAAAACAATTAAAAGGTGAAAAAGGGGAACTATAAACAAATACAAAGCCAGCTTTTTTGGACTGGCTATACATTTTTCTCCAATTATTAATCATTTTTCCTTTTAATTCTACTTTGTCTCTTATAAAATCTCTCAATGATCGAATGTTCTTCAAAGTCCTTTTTTAGATCCTCTGAATAAAGTTTCACATATCGATTCGTAATTTCAAGCGTTTTATGGCCCAAAAGTTGCTTTAATTTAAAAGGATTACCTCCACTTGCTATGTAATTTTTTGCAAAGGTATGCCTAAAGGCATGAATAGAGGTTAACTTTACTCCTCGTCGTGTATTATAATCCCTTATTGCTTTTTGAATAGCGTTCTTGGTCATTTGCAAGCCGTTTTGGGTTGGAAACAAATAATCATCTTCTTTTAATCCCCATGTTCGTATGTAATCTTTTAGTATTTTACACATTGAACGCGAAATCGGTGAAAAGTAGTGCGATTTATTTTTAGAGTGTTTTATTTCAACTATGCAATTTTGCAAATCAACATCTCCAACCTTGATATTAATCACCGAACTTAACCTGTTGCCCGTCTCAAGCAAGTACTGCACCAACACCCAATTTCGATACTCGGCAAAGGAACATCTTTTAAGGTCAGGCTTTTTGATCAACTTTTTTATGTCTTCTTCCGAATATGTTTCTTTTATCTTTTCTTCTTCTTTTAACAAACGCAACTCAATTTTATTTTCTAATATCTCTTCCTTAATCAAGTAATTTAAAAAAGCTCTTATCCCCCGCAAATAAGAATTTATCGTGGTAGTATTTTCTATTGAACTTTTTAAATAAATAACAAAGTCATTAAGTACTTCTTTTGTTATCTCGGTTACAAATTTTATTGAGTTCTGGTTCAGAAACTGTAAAAATGGCTTTAAAGCCTGTCTGTAATACGCAATTGTCCATTTTGATAAATTCTTTATTTCACATTCCAATATAAACTGCTCAACAAACTCTTCAATTCTCTTCTTTTCGTAAGCTCTTTCAAAAACACATACTTTGCTATTTCTCCCAACACTAAACAAAAAGACCACACTCCCTCTCTTACGTAGTAGTAAGCATGGAATGTGGTCATGTGGACTAAATTTTGATTAATTTTGGTAAGCTTGATTCCCTCAAAATTTTCCCCTTATCCCTTGATCCTTAAAACCTTTCTAAAGCAATAATAATGGCGGAGAGAGCGGGATTCGAACCCGCGAGACGGGGATTTTCCCCGTCTACTCGATTTCCAGTCGAGCGCCTTCGACCACTCAGCCATCTCTCCGCACGGTCTACCACTAGTTAAATATTTTATTTTTTATATGGCGGAGAGAGTGAGATTCGAACTCACGAGGCGGGGTTGCCGCCTACTCGCTTTCGAGGCGAGCGCCTTCGACCTCTCGGCCATCTCTCCACCACATTACAATCTCTTTTTCCGGAAAAATTCCTTCAATAAGGAACCGCATTCCTCCGCCAGCACCCCGGGTACGACCTCCGGATGGTGGTTGAACCTTTCCACTCCAAAGAGGTCCACCACACTGCCCGCGGCACCGGCTTTCGGGTCCCATGCACCGAAGACCACCCTGTCGAGCCTCGCAAGTATTATCGCTCCGGCGCACATGGGACATGGCTCCAACGTGACGTACAGGCTGCATCCGATGAGTCTCCATGAACCCACTGCTTCGCAGGCCTGTCTTATCGCCAAAACTTCCGCATGAGCGGTGGCGTCCTGAGTGATTTCCCTCATGTTGTGGGCCCTGGCGATAACGCGGCCATCCTTTACGACAACCGCTCCTATGGGAACTTCGTCCATCTCAAAGGCCCTTTGCGCTTCCTTCAGCGCCTCCTGCATGAAGTATTCATGGCTTACTTTCTGCATTATCTTTCCCTTTAAAAGTACAATGGTGCGCCCGGGAGGACTCGAACCCCCGGCACGCGGTTTAGGAAACCGCTGCTCTTTCCTCCTGAGCTACGGGCGCATACTTGAAAAATTAAATTTAAAAATGGTGCGCCTGGCAGGAGTCGAACCCACAACCTTCTGATCCGTAGTCAGACGCTCTATCCAGTTGAGCTACAGGCGCACGCATGGCGGAGAGAGCGGGATTCGAACCCGCGATACGGATTTTAGGTCCGTATAGTCGCTTAGCAGGCGACCGCCTTCGACCTTCTCGGCCATCTCTCCCCAGCCTTCTGGCAGAGGGGGAGGGATTCGAACCCCCGGCCCTTTTGGGGCACTGGTTTTCAAGACCAGCTCCTTAAACCACTCGGACACCCCTCCGCTCTTTCGCGGCAATTCAAAGTATAGCACATAAAATGCTCATTGTCAACCGCAACGAATTACAATATGTTATAATATAGTTCGGGAGGAATTTAAAATGAACCTTTCTTTTTTTTCGGCAGAAGGCCGCAACCTTTTTCTCATTTCCGCGGGTGTTTTTATCGCTCAAATAGTATTTTCTTCCATAACTCCTTTTCTTCCGTCCCTTTTAATTGAGATGGGACTGAAGTCCAATATACCGCTGTGGTCGAGCCTTATCTTCGCCGCCAATTCATTGACAAGCGGCATCATGGCCCCTATATGGGGCGCTATATCGGACCGCTACGGCAAAAAACCGATGATGGCTCGTGCGGGCCTCGGTATGGGAGCGGTGTACTTATTGACAGCACTTTCCAAAAACCATATCCAGCTCCTTCTGCTCCGCGCTTTGAACGGGATATTTGCCGGTTATATACCGGCGGCAATCACCTTCGTAGCTTCCACCAGCAGGCCTGAAAATCTGAGTCAAAATATCGGACTTGTAAATGCCGCATCGGCCGTCGGTGCAATAAGCGGACCTCTAATAGGCGGTCTCCTGGCGAAAATCTTCGGCATCAGGGGAAGTTTAATGGTGACCGCTTTTCTTCTGATCATAGCCGGGATACTGCCTTACGCTACGGGAGTAAAGGAACCACCCGGCGAGAGCAAATCGCGCTCCATTCGGGAGAGCATCGCCGAAACTCTTAAAAACCGGCAGCTTTTTTTGATCTTCATGACAGGCTTTTTGATACAGGCGGCGCTAATGGCAATACTTCCTACATTAAACCTCGTCATTCGCAATCTTGCACCGGAAAATGCCGAATTTTATACAGGGCTCGTCTTTTCGATTATCGGAATATCCACCGCGATAGCATCGCCTTTTATCGGCAGAATCACGAGCATCCCGCTAACTACATTATACAGGCTGATGATAATCGGCGGTTCTTTGCTCACCGCTCTTCAGGGGTTTGCCAGTTCCGTTATATCGCTGTTAACGCTGAGGTTTATCTTCGGATTTTTCAATGCAGGCATGACCATAGTGGGCAACGTGCTTATAGCAAAATCGGGTGACAGCAAAAACCAGGGAAGCTCCTTCGGGGTATACAACGGCATAATCTCCATAGGCCTCGTATTTGGGTCAACATTAGGCGGCGTCATGAGCAATCGTTTCGGACTTGCCTATTCGTTTTTTTCAAGTGCCTTTCTATTACTTGCTTCATTCTTTCTTTCGTTTCTAATAAGAGAACCGGAAAAGGAGAAAAGCGAAATCTGACCGTTATAATTCTTCCTTGCCCTCTCTCTTCCACGAAATAACATTTAATTCGACGCCGTCTTCGGTTTCCGAAATCTCCACCACCACCGAAAGTATCTCCTTTGCCCGACCGGCCAAGCCCCGGGAAATTATCTTCAGCCTACCGGGGCTTATTTTTTGAACAGAAACTTCAAAATACCCGTCTCCCAAACTCTCCCTTCCTGCAGGTTTGTAGTCCGGGTCCTTTTTTAGAGCCGCAAGGGTTTTTTGAACTCCCGCCTCGGCAAGATAATAGGATATCATGGCATCCCTGAAATAAGACGTTTTTTTCAGCTCCGACGACATCATATCAATGACCATTACACCTATTAAAAAAAGCAATGAAGCCGCAAAAATGACGTTAACAAGGGCAAAGCCCGGGTATCCATTTTTTGATAAAGCTTTATTCATCCTGTCAACCCCCGCCGCGATTTTGCCCGGCTTCAATCGCCGTTGTGATTTTCCTCGATTTTCTCCGTTTTCATCAATTCCGCCAGGAATATCATTTGGTCCACCGTGACGAACTTGTAGCCGCGATTCTTCAATTCATCGATTACAACCGGAAGGGCTTTTACGGTATTTGTCCTGTCTCCCCCTTTGAAACCCACCAGGTCCCCGCTGTCGTGAAACAGGATTATAGAACCGGGCTTCACGTGCCTTACTACATTGGAAACTATGCTTGCAGGCGGCAATTCCGCCCAGTCCATGGTAGATACATCCCAGAGCACCACAGTATACCGCTCATCCTTCAAAAACTTTCTGGCATAGGCGGTATATAGGCCCCTCGGCGGCCTGAACAACGTTGTCCTCACACCGGTGGCTTTTTTTATGGCCTCCTCTCCTTTTTTAATTTCCTCCCGCGTTGCTGCGGCGGCAAGCGGAATAAGACTCCGGTGGGAATATGTGTGATTTCCTATAGAATGTCCTTCCTTCACCATTCTCCTTGCGATTTCAGGGTATTGTTCCACGTTCTTCCCTATGAGGAAAAAAGTCGCGGGGACGTCCTTTTCCTTTAATATATCCAGTATTTCAGGAGTATAGACCGGGTCGGGCCCATCGTCAAAGGTGATGGCCACGTACTTGAAGTGCTCTGGCCCTCTTCTGATTATATCCCTTTGCGCTCCAAAACCTTTGTAAACGTATTTGTTGAAGTAAAAAAGAAGTATTAAAAAGATCAAAAGGGAGGCAAACGCCACCCTGGTTAAACTCTCGGGCTTCAGGCGCTTTTCCAAGACCGGCGGCCAAAATTGCACGGCAAGAATTCCAAATATAAGAAACGATATTATTATGAACGAGTCGCTCTTAAAGAATTTAAATGAAAGCAAGGGAATTAGAAAAGAAGAAGCAAATACGGCGCTGTCGTAATCGTTGAATAAAAACTTCAAAAGCAGAAAGAAAAAAAACACGAAAAGCCCTAAATATGGCGACATATAGGTGATTACTCCCAGGGCCACGGCTTCGGAAGTATCACCTTCGCCCTTGTTAAAAAGAGGCTTTGCGTGGCCCACCAGTAATCCGCTCGATGCCAGAAGGTAGGACATTCCCGAATCCAAATATATACCGGCAAGTTTCATGGCAAGATAACCTTTAGAAAAATCAAGGATTAAACCTGCCGTGCGGTCTTTAATAACAAAAAAACTGCCAATTAAATACGAAACTATTCCGGAAAGCCAGAGCTGCGCCATTACAAATCACCCCTGTATTTTATATATAACATAAAATTCCCTTTTTGGCGCATGCCCTGCTTTTTTTATCTCCTCAGGGCCTCCACCGGCGGAACGGAAGCCGCCGTCCATGCCGGATATACCCCGAAGAGCAGTCCGCAGCCCAAAGCGACGAACACCGCAACCCTTACAGCCTCTGCGCTTATCACCGCGTTAAACCCGTACCGGTTGAAAAGATTCACGCCCCAGATTCCGAGGGCCGTGCCCGTCGCCGCACCCATCCCGCTCAGGTAAAAGGCTTCCATCAAAAACTGCAAGAGCAGGTCAAACCTTTTTGCCCCGAGGGCCCTCCTCACTCCTATTTCCCCGGTCCTTTCGGTGACCGCCACCAGCATTATGTTCATTATGCCGAGCCCTCCAACCAGGAGGGACACCGCCGCTATTCCTCCTAAGAGCAGGGTCATTACGCGGTTCGCCTTGTCCGCTTCTTCCACAAGTGTGTTTAGATTAGTGATTGTTATTATATCCTTGCCCAGCTCCAGGGCGGGCTTTTCTTCTTTTCTGTGGTCTTCCGGCTGCGGAGCCGGCAATGTTTCCACCGGCTTTTCCGCGCCTTCTTTCCCGGGCATTTGCTGCTGTTCACCGCCGCCCGGCTTCGGTGCGGTTACGTCAAACCCCAATTTCCTCCTGTAGATCCTCCCCAGGTGGGCTATGGCAAGGTCCGCAGCTTTCGCCGATTCGGCCTTGACCCACAATTCGTCTACCGTCTTTTTCCCCGCTATCTTCAAAGCGGTGGTGTAAGGTATCACCACCTTGTCGTCAATGCTTTCCGCCTGGCCGGGACCCTTTTTTTCCAGAACCCCCACAATCCTGTAAGTCTGTCCGTTTAACGTCAATGTCTGGCCCACGGGACTTCTCCCGCCCAAAAGCCCTGCTCCGATATTGTATCCCAATACAGCAACGGGAGAGCGCTGCTCCACGTGCCATTTCGTGAAAAAGCGGCCGGACACCAGCCTGTGGTCGCGAAGCTCGGGAAAATCGCTGGATACTCCAATTATCTCCACCTGGCCCCTTGCCCTGCGCCAGCGCATGACGGCATTTGTCCGGACCACCGGTGAAGCGTACTTCAAGCCTGAAACCCTTTCCAAAAGCTCCTCAGCTTCTTCCGGCATAAACTCGGCTTTCGCGTCGTGCGCCTTTATTACGATGACGTTAGAGCCCAGGCTCTCAAACTGCCTTACTACGGCAAGGCGAGCCCCTTCTCCTATGCCCATGAGGCTTACGACCGAAGCAACCCCTATCGCCACTCCTAGAACGGTAAGCCCGGACCGAAGAGGGTTTATGACCACTCCCTGCCATGCCATCTGGGCCGCGAAAAAGAACCTCACCCAGAAGGACCGCCACGATTTAAACAGGCTCACTTTTATTCCCCCTCAGTTCCCTTTGTCGCCGGGGCTTGCGCCGTCACCCTGGCCTTCGCCGCTTCCCTGCTTGTTCGTTCCGGGAAGAATCTCGTTTGATTTAATACGCTGTCCCGGAAGTATATCTGCACTGCTTCCGGTGACCACCAGCTGCCCTTCCTCAAGGCCGCTCTTTATTTCCGCATAACGGTCGTTCATAAGGCCCAGTTCGACGCGGACCACCTTCGTAGTTCCATCGGGCTGCAGAACTTCCACCGAAGGCTGCCCGTCTTCTTCGAATACCGCCTCCACCGGGACGAGCAGCACATCTTTTGCACTTCCCGCCTCTATGTACGCCCTTGCCTGCATCCCGGGCCGAAGCTCCGGGCTTCCCTTTACGCTAATTAATACCTCAAACCTGGTGATGCCGCTCATGTCCTTGCCCATGGTGGCAACGTGCAATACCTTGCCATCGAAAGTCTTTCCCGGCAGGGCGTCCACAGTCACCTTCACGGGCGAGCCCTGTTTTACCAAAAGCACGTCAACGTCGTCCACCTGCGACCAAATCTGCATGTCCTCCACGTTATAGACGCTTCCCAGCCACTCGCCCATCTGCACCGTCCTGCCAGGCTGGGCGTTGATATCCGCAACTATACCGTCCATAGGAGCCCTTATCTCCAAAAGTTCCATCTGGCCGTAAAGCCGTCTCAATTTATCCTCAAGCTCCATGACCTTTTCCAGCTCTTCCTCCAGCATGTCCCTTACGTCGGAACCGGCCAGGGATATTATGGCATCGCCTTTTTTCACTTTATTTCTGTCTTTTACGTATACTTTCGTCACCCTGGCTTCGACGGTGCTGGTAATGGTCTCTTCCACGGAATAACCTTCCACCTTGGAAGGGAACCTCAACCAAAGCACTCCGGGGTCATCGGGTTTTGTCACGTTTTCCGGTGCAACGCCTATGTAAACCGACATATCCGGCATCACGAGCCCGGGATTGTCACCCTCGATGGTCATATAGTAGACGTACTGGTAAAGGGGCTCGGCCCCATCGCCCTCACCTGTCCCGGAAACCGGTTCGGGGACCGGCTCTGAGTTAATATCCGTTATCCTGCCTTCTATAACCCCTTCGAACTGGTTGAACCTCAAAAAAGCCTTCGTACAGCCTTTTGCTATCTCGTATTCACCCGGATTAAGCTTCGCGATTACCTTAAACTTCGAATCGTCGACTATCCTCGCAACCACTTCCCCTTGCTTCAATTCAGCCCCTTCTTTGACGGTTAGGCCTATTACCCTCCCGTCCACCGGAGCCTTCAACGTAATGCCCTCCGCCGGATTCATCCGGTAAATCTCTTCGGGCTTAAGTCCCACCTTGTCGGCAAGGGATTCCTTGGCCGCCTTGAGCTGCTGCTCTAAAGACTCTATCTCTGCCTGAATACTAGGGGCCCTCAGCCTTACCAGGAGCTGTCCCGCCTTTACTTCATCTCCTTCTTTAACCAGCACCTCTTCAATTATATAACTTGCCGGACCCTGTTCGTCCATGCTGTACGGCACTATTATCCCGCCGCCGCGGCTGGGGTTTAGCGGGCCCGAAGTTTCCACTCCCACGCTTATGTCTCCCCGTATCACCTTAGCCGTCGCGTAAAGCGGGCCAGTAGTTTTTTCTTCAGGCGGAGGCATAAGGCTCTTGAAGGCGTAAAATCCGCCCGCCGCCACTGCAGCTACGACGACAATCACCGGTAGAATCTTTTTGTACACAAAAATTACCCCCTCTACACTAAAATCATCCTATAAACTCTTCTTCCTTTATCCTGCCGTCGAGGAGCCTGACTATGCGGCGTCCGTAGCGGGCCATATCCCTGTCGTGGGTGACCATTACTACAGTTATGCCCCTTTCCGTATTGAGCTTCTGAAAAAGCTCCATTATTGCCCGGCCCGTCCTGGAATCCAGGGAACCCGTCGGCTCGTCCGCAAGGACCAAAAGCGGCTCCTGTACAAGAGCCCTCGCTATCGCGACCCTCTGCTGCTCGCCCCCTGAAAGTTCCGAAGGCCTGTGGTGAATTCTGTCGGAAAGTCCAACGGCCTCGAGGGCTTCCTTAGCTCGCCTTTTTCTCTCGGCGGATCCGATACCCCTATATATCAGGGGAAGTTCCACATTCCCCAAGGCATCAAGCCCTTGAAGCAGGTGAAAATTCTGGAAGACAAACCCTATGTACCTGTTTCTTATTTCGGAGAGCTTATCGTCGGACACTCTGTCGACCTTCATCCCATCCAAAAAGTATTCGCCGGTACTGGGCCTGTCAAGACACCCTATTACGTTTAAGAGCGTGGACTTTCCTGAGCCCGAAGGGCCCATTATCGAGACGAATTCGCCCCTTTTTACCGAAAGGTTTATATCGGAGAGGGCCTTCACCGTTCCCCTTCCGCTCCTGTATTCTTTGGAAATGCCCCTCAATTCCAATAGTTCCAACGTCTCACCCTCTCTCTTTAAAATAAAACCCCCCGCTTAAAATCCTATCAGAAGCGGGAGGTAAAATCAACTAAATTCTGACTTCGATTTATTGTCGATCAGTTTCGACGGATCTTTTCGAAATTCCGTTTAGGACCACATCGATTATAACTTTATTCAACTCATCTGGTTTTTTACCGTCGCCATCCAAAGCATCGGAAAAGAGCGCCAGTCGGCTCGATTCTATAAGCATCATGGCCGGAATCCTCGGAGAAATATCTTTGAGCTTTCCCGATTTTATTCCTTCACTCAGGATATCCTCTATCACTTTCGAAGCCTCGCTTCTCACTTTCACCATCCACTGGTAGAGCTTCTCATCCATTTCCCAGTGGTCCCTCACCAGTAGTTCGAAAAAACCCGACGACTCGTGAAGGATATTTATCAAAAGCCCCAGGGCGTTTTCCAATTTTTCCTTATAATCCTTCCCTTTCCGTGCCGCAACTTTGAACTCGTCCAGAAATTTTGAAGTGAAGTACTTTATGACCTCAACAAAAAGATGCTTTTTGCTTTTAAAATATTCGTATACCGTCCCTTTCCCAATTCCGGCCGACCTTGCTATTTCCTCCATCCTCGCCCTGTGAAAACCCTTCTTAGAAAAAATTTCTCCCGCGGCCTTTATTATTTCCTCATACCTTTCCCTCTTCCGGTCCGAAGCCGGGGCGTCTTTTGCCAAAAATTTCACCTCCATCTTGTCACTTGCTTATGCTCATGTATATTACGTTGTCAAGATACAGGGCCGCCAGGTTGTACGCATATATTGCTCCCGCCTTTTGAAGCCTTACCTGCTTTACGGCTTCTTCCGCCTGGGCAAGGTCAACACTCCGGATAAGGCCGGCCTCGTAGCTCAGCTTTGCAATGCGGTAGCTTTCCTCTGCCATCTCGAGCGATTTTTCCAAAATGGGAAGGCTCGCCGATGCCGCCGTATAGTCCAGGTACGCTTTTCTTACCTCCTGTTCTATTTTGCTTTCCACATCCTGGTAGTTGAGTTCCGCCTGCTTCAAGGCGTATTCTTTTTCCTTGTACTGGAAGGTATTTGAAGGATAAACCTTTTTGGTCATATCAAAATCCAGCCTTGCCAGTTCCAGCTGCTCCCTAGCCTGCACGAGGTCTATTCTATTTTCGCGGGCCTTCGCAAGGAGTTCCTCCAGTTTAACGTCTTTCTCCACGGCCTTGAACTCCGAGCTTTCGGAAAGCTCAATTTGTCTTGCCATATCCAGTTTCAAGAGCTTTTTCAGGTCTATATACGCCTTTTCCATCTCCACCTCGGCCTTTTTGAGTTCCGCCTCGGCCGTCGATACCTTTACCTGAGCATCGAGCAGATCCTTCTTTGTCGCGGAACCGTTTTCGTAAAGGGCTTTGGCTATTTTTTCCATTTCCCTTGCCCTTTCAAGGCTGGCCCTTGCTATTTCCACCTTGTCCCGGGCGGAAAGGGCAGCGTAATACGCCGCCTCCACCCCGAAGCGGATGTTCCTTTTGGCCGCCTCTACCCCTAGCTTTGCAAGCTTCAATTCCATGTCGGTGGCCTTTTTGCCAAGCTCCATAGAATATTCGTATTCGAAATCCTTAATTGACATACCGTACTGCTTTAATTCTTCTTCCTTCTCATCGACCTTCTTTTCCCGATACCTCACCTGCTCCTTTTTCAGGCCCGCCTTTTCCACAGCAAGCTCGGAAAGCCCGATAGCCGGATTATTCTTGAGGGCAATCTTCACCGCTTCTTGCAAAGTGAGCTTCAGGGGTTCTTCGGCATTCGCGCCTCCCACCCCCGAATATGCGGCAAATGTCGAAAGGGCCAGGATCGTCGCAAAGACCAAAAACCTTTTCATCTTTTTCAATACATCCGACCTCCTTTGCCTAATTTTTTCGGGACGCAGGCAGCAACCTGCCGAAATTTTTCCCGAAGTCCTCAAAAACCGTATAGAGCACTGGCACCACTATGAGAGTGAGGACCGTCGACACCGTAAGTCCTCCCATAATGACGGTCGCGAGCGCCGCCCGCAGCTCGCCACCTTCACCCAGTCCCAGCGAAAGCGGGAAAAGTCCAAGGACCGTGGTGAGGGTGGTCATGAGTATGGGCCTCAGCCTTATCGGCCCCGCCTTCAAAATTGCCTCTTCCCTCGAAAGTCCCCGTTCTCTAAGCTGGTTTATGAAATCTATCAGCACTATGCCGTTGTTGACAACTATTCCCGCCAGGGTGATTATCCCTATGAAAGCTGCTATGTTGAAGCTTCTCCCCGTAAGTAGCAGCGAGAACACCACGCCTATAATGGCAAGGGGCAGAGTGAACATTATTATAAAAGGCTGGAGTAGCGATTCGAACTGCGATGCCATCACCATGTAAACGAGCAGTATCGCCAGGGCAAAAGCAAGTGCTAGCCCTCCGAAGGATTCCGTCATCTGCTGTTGTTCTCCGCCCATTTCGATGGAGTAACCTTCGGGAAGCTGCAAGTCTTTGAGTTTTTGCTGTATTTCCCTGTTGACATCGCCCGAAAACCTGCCGACGACGCTGGCCGTTACCTTTACCGTCCTTGACTGGTCCTCCCTGTTTATCGAAACCGGCCCCTCTTCTTTCTCCACGGTTGCTATGCTGGAAAGGGGCAGCATCATTCCCGACGGCGTCGGGATCGCAAGGCTTTTTAATTTTTCGATGTCGTCTACCAGGTCTTCTCTTGCCATCACCTTCACATCTATCTCCTCACCGCCGGCCCTCAGCCTAGTCGCAACCGTCCCCTGCACCGCCGACTTTACGTAATTTGCCACGTAGGCAGAATTAAGCCCGTAAAGCGAGGCCACATCCCGATTTACCCTTATGTTTATCTCTGGCCTCTGCTCGGCGAGGCTACTCTTTACCTCCCTCGTCCCCGCAACAGATTTCACTAACCCTTCAACCTGTTTCGATATGTCTTTTAGTCTTTCCAAATCATCTCCTTTTATTTTGATAGATACCGCCTCCGAAGCCTCCCCCATGAACATCATTCCCGCAAGGGATACCACGCTTATCTTTACACCTGGAATCTTCGCCGTCCTTGTCCTTATCTCCTCCGTAATTTCCTCGCTATTCCTCTTCCTCTCAGAAAGAGGCTTTAATCTTATCATTACCGTTGCTTCATTGTCCTTTTCTTCTCCCGACTGAGAAAAGCCTGCAATTGTCAATATGCTTTCTATTTCAGGTATGTCTTTTACTTTAGAAACCAGCTCGTCTACCGTGCCTTCAAGCACCTCTCGTCTCGTGCCGTCAGGCATCTCGACGGTTATCATCACCATGCCCATGTCGAATTTGGGCAAAAACTCGGTTCCAACTAAAGGCGCGAGAGCCAGGCTTAAAATGAAAAATACCGCGGCGATCCCAATTACAGCTTTCCGGTGGCTGAGAGACCATTTTAAAGCTTTTTTATAAAATTCGAGGAGCTTACCGAAAGCTCGGTCGAATTTTTTTTCAACTGTTGAAATAAAGCTCGCTCTCCCCGGTGTACCTTTCCCCACAATTAACCTGGAGCACAACAGCGGTGTAAGTGTTAGCGACACTGCAAGCGAGGCGAGGAGCGAAAAGGTAACCGTCAACGCCAGTTCCTTGAAAAGCTGGGCAGCAATACCCTGAACATATACGACCGGCAGGAAAACCACAACCGTAGTAAGGGTGGATGCTATGACGGCCCTGGTGACCTCGTTCGCACCGGAGATAGCTGCTTCTACGTTCCCTTCGCCTTCCTGCCGGTGCCTAAATATGTTGTCGAGCACTACTATGGAGTTGTCTACAAGCATCCCCACGCCGAGCGCAAGTCCGCCTAGCGACAGGAGGTTCAATGTCAGGTTTCCAAAGTACATCAAGATAAACGTCGTTATTATAGATATCGGCATCGATATGCCGATGACGAGAGTAGTCCTCAGGTCGCGGAGAAAAAGATACAGGATAGCTACCGCCAGGATGCCTCCGGTGACGGCGTTGCTCACCACATTTCCGATAGACTTATTTATGAAATTGGCCTGATTAAATACTACGCTGTACTCCGACCCGGAAGGAAGCTCTTTTTTAAGCTTTTCGAGCTCCTTCGTGACCTTGTCTGCCACCTGCACGGTGTTGTAGCCACTTTGTTTGTAAAGCACGAGGACCACGCTAGGTTTGCCGTTGAGCTTCGATAGGACATCGGTCTCATTGGCATATTCTACCTGTGCTATACTCGAAAGGGGTATGGTGCTTCCCGTCGCCGTAGTTATTGGAAGATTTTTTACAGCCGAGATATCCGCAAATTCCGAATTTATCCTTACCAGGTACTCCCTCTTTCCATACGAAATACTTCCTCCAGGGAGGTTGAGGTTCTCGAGCTGCAGGGCCTGGGCGATGGAATTCATGCTCGTGCCGTATTTGACGAGTTTCTCGGGGTCCACCACCACGTGAATTTCCTTCGTGGTCCCGCCGAAGACCTGCACCATGCCGACCCCTTCGAGCTGCAGGAGCCTGTTTTTTATCTTGTCCTCCGCTGTTTTTTTAAGCTCCTCCAGATCGCTTCCTCCAGCCACCGCTATCTCCATCAGCGGGATCTGGGATGCATCGTATTTGTATATCTGCGGCGATTTCACCTCCGACGGAAGCATGTCTTTTATAAGGTCTATCTTCTCCCTTACTTCAAGCACTGCAAAGTCCATGTCGGTGCCCCAGTTGAACTCCACCGTTATGTTGGACACACCCTCAACAGACGTGGATCTTATGCTTTTTACATTGCTGACTGTGGAGATAACCTGCTCTAAAGGCTTTGTCACAAGGTTTTCAACCTCTTGCGGCCCCGCGCCTTCGTACCTGGTCATTATCATAATTGTGGGAAAGCTGATATTCGGCAAAAGGTCGGTGCCGAGCCTGTCGAGGGATACGGTCCCCAACACCAGCACCATAATGATAATCATCACCATCGTGACGGGGTGTTTTATGGAAAGCTTTGCGAGGCTCATTTCGCTTCCTCCTTGCCTACCACTTCCACAGGCGATCCATCTTCCAGGTATTCCTGACCTTCTACTACCACTGCTGAACCTTCCTTTAGCCCTTTTTCTATTATCGTATATCCTTCCACCGTGGGGCCCACCACTACCTCATTTGCTCTTGCGGTATTTTGCTCCACCGTGAAAACTATATCTTTTTCGTCCTTCCTTAAAACGCACTCCTCCGGAACCGCCAGCACTTTTTCGTAGGTAGAAACCGCAATTTTTGCCCGTGCAAACATTCCCGGTTTCAAGTCAGCGGGCGGGTTTTCAAGCCTCAATTCCACAGGGTACAGGCCCGTCTTTAGGTCCTTATAAGGGCTTGTGCTCGTGACGGTAGCTTTTAAAACAGCGTTTATCGAATCCACTGCCACCTCCGCGGTACTGCCTACCTTAATCGAATTTATAACGTCTTCCGTCACGTTTATCTTGACGAAAAAGCTTCCCGTATCTCCCACAACAGCGACAACAGTTCCCGGGCTCAAAAGCTGCCCCACCCGCACGTCCACGTTTCCAACCGTACCGTCCACGGGGGAGGTTATCAAGGTATTTTCAAGGGCAGTCTGTGCCGCCGAAAGCGCCGCCCTTGCCTGCTCCATCTGAGATTTTGCCGCAGCTAAAGTTTCGGGGATAGTGCTCGTTTTTGTCAGTTCAAGCTGTTCTTTAGCCGACTCGTACTGCTCCTTCGTCACATTGTACTGAAGCTGTATCGCCTCGAAGTCCTTTTTGGAAACCGCCCCTTCTTCGTAGAGCTTCTTCATCCGCTCGTAGTTCTGAGAGACGTTTTTGTAGTTTTCCTCCGCCTGCCTTACCGAAGACTCCAATTTTTTCAGTTCCTGGTCGAGTTGGGCCTTGGTCCTGTTGTAGCCGGCTTCTGCCGCATCGTAAGCGGCCCTTGCCTGCTGGACCTGGGTTATTACGTCCTTTTCTTCAAGCTTCACCAGCACCTGTCCGGCTCTCACCTTTTCTCCGGGCTTTACCAATACTTCCTTTACCTTGCCTGCCATTTTGGCAGTCACGACCACCTGGCCTTTCGCTTCAACGGAGCCAGTGAAGAAGCGGTATTCCGAAAGGTCCCTGGCAGAAAGACTTTCTACTCTTACCGGAACGGCCTTTTTTTCTTCCGCCGATTCACCGGCCTTTCTGCCGCAACCTCCAACCAGCAACACCGCGATGATACAATTAAGGACAAGAAATGCTGTAAATTTCTTTTTCAGCACCGTACCACCCTCTCCCCAAAATTGACCGACCGGTCGGTCTACATAGGTTAATGTTACCACACGTTATGTCCATTTTCAATCTCTCTTGCCTGCTTTCAATAAAAAAACCGCTTTCAGGGAGTACATAGACACAACCTAAAAGCGGATTTTCCTTCATAAGGCGTTCATAAGGCGTTCACATACGTTCCTGAAGAATCACCTTTTCTGCCGCCTCTATAACCGTTTGCAGGTCGCTGTATGCTTTTTCTGCATCTTCTTTAGTATACTCAAGCGTGGGAATAAAGTCGATGTCACCATAAAATGAAAATTCCCTTTCTTTTCTGAGCCATTTTGAAATGGATGCCAGTTTATCAGCCTTATCAGCAACATCTTTTGGAAGTTTATCCTTATACTCAATTAGAAGGTAGCCCACATCGTGCTGTTTTGGCGGTTCCACGCCGATCTTCCTTAAAATCCCTTTCAGCGCGAGTTCCACCGCTTCCTGGGCCTCTCTTATGATATCGGAATAAGCTTTTTCTTCAAAAAGAAATTTTATCATTTTTAAGCGAACTTGGGCCTTTTCAAGATAGCTTTCCGCAAGGGTGACATTGGTCATATTTCAAACACCTCTCCGTGCTTGTAATCCGGCTTCAAAACCCAATGCCATCGCTCCCCTGTCACCACTTTTTTTGCTCCCATTTCCTTGAGTTTTGAAGAAAATTCCTGCAAAAACCGGGTAAAAAAATTCTCCCTGTCGTAAAGTATCAGCGCATCGTCGATCATATCAAGGAAAAGGAGGCTGCCGGCCCGCACTTCCTCCGGCGTCTTTATGATGGGAGAAAGCGACGTATAAATCCCAATCCTCCTGAGATCTTCCATCCAAGATGTCAGACGTTCCTCTACTTTAGCAAATTGCTCCATCCGCTTTAGCCTTCCGGATGGTAGGTTTTTTGCTATGAGCAAAAGGTCTATATCCGATTCCGGGTTAGGCGTACCCCTTGCCACGGAACCGAATACCGCCAACGTTATAAGGTCTTCGCCATAGACCTCCCGGCAGGCTGCTAGCACTTTTTTGAGGGTATTATTAAAACTTTCGAGAAGCATATTTCTGAACTTCCTTTCGCAAATTAAGGACAATATCGGCTATCCTTATGAAAATGTAAGACATCACCTAAATTCTTTTCATCACCATTATTATATCAACAAATAGCAAATAAAAGAAGAATTTTGGAAAATTAATGTACATAATGTGAAAAAGGATTTACCTTTTCTAGAATAGAATTTTAAAATCTAATTAAATAAAAGCAAACTCCGCCATGAAATCCGGGAGGAATTACAAATGAAAAAAAAGAACATTTTGCTTGTGGACGATGAGGCAAAAATAAGAATACTTTTGAAAGACTTTCTAGAAAGGGAAGGTTTCAGCGTAATTGAATCTCCCAACGGCCGACACGCCCTGGAAACCTTCCAGGAACTCAAAGATGAAATCGACCTCGTTATTCTGGACATAATGCTCCCCGAACTGGACGGATGGACTGTCTGCCGCAGCATACGCAAAATCTCGCAAGTACCCATCATAATGCTCACTGCGCGTTCGGAGGATGCCGACGAAATCCTGGGGCTGGACCTCGGCGCCGATGACTACGTGAAAAAGCCCGTAAAGCCTACCACACTGATAGCGCGGATAAACGCTTTATTCAGGCGTCTGGAAAATGAGAGAGAACAAAAGAGCAAATTGTCTTTCGACGGAATAGAGATTGATGAAGCTTCCCATACGGTAAAAGTAGACGGCAGCGAAGTTATCTTGAGTCCCAAGGAGTACTCACTCCTCCTAATCCTGGCAAAGAACAAGGGAAGGATAATTTCGAGAGAGCAGCTCTTGGAAGAGATATGGGGCAGCGACTACGAGGGTGGCCTGAGGACGGTAGACACGCACATAAACCGGCTCCGGATGAAACTGGGCAGGCGCTCCTCCGCTATAGAAACCATCTGGGGATTCGGGTACAGATTCGAGGGATGAGAATGAGAAACGGTATTTCTATTAGACATAAGCTGTTTGTTATGATAATAGCCTGCATATTTATATTTGCAGGGCTGCAGTACGCCGCAAACACCTTTTTTGCCGAAAAATACTACATTTCGCAGAAAAAGAAGATGCTTTTGAAGACTGCCCAAAAACTCGCCGAACTCATCGATGAACGAGAAGACCCTTCCGATTTCGATGACGAAAGCCTGATTTACGAAATTTCCACCCTGGAAAAATCCATCGGCGGCAGCATATTTATAGGCAAGATGGATGGAACGCTATTTTTCCCCGCAAGGCGCGGCAGGGAAGCCGTTCCGAGGCCCGCCTTCACATTCAACCCCTTTTTCAGTCCCGATAATGAAAGGAATAACAGCCGCAGGCAATACCAAAACATTCGTCCGGACCCTCCAAGAATTAAGGTAAAGTATTTGGAACGCGAAGATGACGGCTCCTTTTTCATAATCACTCGGGACCCCAATTTCAAACTAGATACCCTGCGCTACCAAAAGACTCTGAACAACGACATCGTGATTCTCGTGTGGGTGCCGATGGCATCTATAATGGAAAGCGCAGCCATCTCCAATAGGTTTATCGCGATAGTTGGACTAATCACTGCAGCAATTTCGGGTCTCTGGGCGCTCTACGTAGCCGAAAGGTTCACAAAGCCCATCCTCAAAATAAGCCAAATCGCAAAAAGAATAGCCAATCTCGATTTTTCTCAAAAGATAAGCGTAAAAACGAGGGACGAGATAGGCCAGCTTTCAGAGAGCATAAACCTCCTTTCCGAAAAACTCAGCAAGGCCATCGAAGAACTGAACGAAAAAAATCGACGCTTAAAAGAGGACATCGACCGGGAAAAGATGCTCGAAAAGATGCGCCGCGAATTCGTTTCCAGTGTGTCCCACGAGCTAAAGACGCCCATCTTTTTAATTCAGGGCTACGCGGAAGCTTTGAAGGAAAACATAGCCAAAAGTGAGGAAAAAAGGAACTTCTACCTGGATGTCATTATCGAAGAAGCAGAAAAGATGGACAAATTGGTAAAAGATCTGCTCGAGCTTTCCCAGATAGAAGCCGGCATGGTTAGAATAAACAAAGTGCGCTTCAACCTTTCTAAACTAATCTCAAAAATAACGTCAAAGTACGAACAAATAGCCGGAGAAAAAAACGTAAAATTGACCCTCGAAGCCGAGGAAAACCTCCAGGCTTTTGCGGACCCCGAAAGGATAGAGCAAGCTATCGTCAATTTCATAAACAACGCCTTGGACCACCTGGATGAAAGGAAAATCGTGAAAATCCGAGCAAAA
The DNA here is from genome assembly GCA_030446005.1 of Tepidanaerobacteraceae bacterium. Classification (GTDB taxonomy): domain Bacteria; phylum Bacillota; class Thermosediminibacteria; order Thermosediminibacterales; family Thermosediminibacteraceae; genus Fervidicola. The sequence continues at coordinate 32,842 of JASUSP010000016.1, forward strand.
AGAATCGAAGGAAAGATAAGGGTTTCGGTGTACAATTCCGGAAAGCCCATTCCCGAAGAATCTCTAGGCAAAATATGGGATAGTTTCTACAAAATGGATAAATCGCGAAGCAGGGAGTTCGGCGGCTCGGGCATAGGCCTTGCAATTGTAAGGGCAATAATGGAGGCCCACGGCGGTACTTACGGAGCGAAAAACACAGAAGGCGGAGTGGAGTTTTGGATCGAGATCGAAGAAGCCTAGGCTAGCTCACAATTTTTTAACAAAGCCCACAAAATTTTTTAAAAAAGATGTGACGTTTTCGTGAAATTGACCGGCTACAATAAAAGCAAACGATGAAAAAACACCGGAAAGGAGTAAGTGCCGTGAATAAGAAGCTCAAAGTCTTTCTCGGATCCGCATTGATAGGAGGGATGTTATTAAGTATCGGAAACTTCGTCTTCGCCCAAAATTCCGCCGATGACAGTGCGACCTCTGAAAAGACGGCGGTAACTGAAAACGCGCCGTTCCGAGGTGGAATGTGGAGGCACCGCGGAAAGGCTCCCGGGATGCGCCTCTGGGAAGATATCCTGACCGAGCTTTCAGAAAAAGGAATAATTACCATCGACCAGGTCGAAAAGATAAAGGAATACGTCGAACAAAAACGAGAGCAGGAAAGGGAACAGTTCCAGCAAGAAAGAAGGCAGCAAATAGAAAGCACCCTGCAGACCTTGGTCGAAAAGGGAACCATAACCGCCGAGAAGAAGCAAAAGATCCTGGCATATCTCGATGAAAGGGAAAAGGAAAGAGAACAGGAAATAGAAAAAATCAGAAATATGACTGAAGAAGAAAGAAAGGCTTACTTTGAAGCCAAGAAGAACTCCGAGAGCAACCCCAGGAAAAATCTCATCCAGGAACTTGTAGATAAGGGAATCCTCACAGAAGATGAGGCAAAGGCCGTAGCCCAGGCCATCCGCCCCAACCTTCCAGCTTTAAAAAAATAACACCGCAAAGGCCCCTCAATGAAGGGGCCTTTTCATAATACATCTGTGATATAATTTTAGAAAATTGGGTTTTGGAGGTGTTCTCGTGAAATTAAAAAAAATTTTGATAGGCGCGTTAATTTTAGCTTTAGCTGCCGCATCGTCCTATTTTTTATACTTTAAAAACAAAACTAAAGCCACATCTTCAGCTCCTGTTCTCACCGCCCTGGTAGAAAGGGGAAGCATCACAGAGAGCATAAAAGGAAGCGGCACGATCCAGCCCTACCGGCTCATGGAACTTAATCCTAGAGGGAACGGCACGGTGGAAAGGGTCTACGTAAAGGCGGGCGACAAGGTTAAAGCTGGAGATCCGCTCCTTCTTTTGGGTAACAGGTCAACTGACCTCGCCCTGCAAAAGGCCGAAATAAACCTTGCCGAGCAGCAGAAAAATCTCGAAAAAGCCCTGTCTAACCTGGAAAAGGCCGAAATAAAATCACCTGATCGGGGCATCGTAACCGAAATCACGGTCAAAAAGGGCGATGAGATATCCAAGGGAACCACTGTTGCAAAGCTTCGGCTAAACCCGGGTAAAACTTTAGTCAAAGCGCCCTTTAACGCAGCCCAGATAAAAGACATAAAAGTAGGTGATAAGGCAGATGTGCTCTTTTTGGATTCCCTATTCAACAAAGAAGGGGTCGTAACCGAAATATCCGAAAAAGGAAAGCTTCAGTCCACTGGCGCTATATACTACTACGCCACCGTCGAAATCGACGGCGACTATTATGTGGAAGGAAGCGAGACATTAGTAGATGTCACGGTACATACGGCAAACGGCGTGCAAAAGGCCGTCGAAATGGTCTCGCTGGAGGCCCCTGAAGAAATTGAAATAAAATCCGAGGCCTCGGGAACGGTAGCATCCATACATGTAAAGGAAAATTCACTTGTAAATGCCGGGGCGAAATTAATAAGCCTTGACTCCGATGAGCTTAAAGAAACCGTCGAAAGCGCAAAAAGGTCACTTGAGCTGGCAAAACTCGATTTAGAAGAAAAACAGCTCGCAAAAAGCGAACTTCTTTACACGGCTCCTTTCGATGGAACGGTAGTAGAGGTAAATGTCAGCGAAGGCGAAGAGCTCGTGCAATCGGGAAGCCAAAGCTCCAGCGAACCCCTCATAATACTTGCCGACTACTCGAAGATGAAGGTGGTAATCTCTGTAGATGAACTCGATGCCGTCAAGATAAAGGAAGGTATGCCCGTTAAAATAACTTCCGATGCCTTCCCTTCAAAAGAGTGGAGCGGCACGGTAGAGCACGTCGCGGAAATCGGAACATCCTCCAATGAAGTCTCAACCTTCGATGTCACCGTAGTAACAGGCCCCATCGAAGAACTGAAGGCAGGAATGACGGTAACGGCTGAAATAATTATCCAATCCAAGGAAGACGCGCTAATCCTTCCGGCAAACGCCATTCGCGAAGCAAACGGCAAAACCTTCGTCATACTCGCCGGCAGCGAAAGTGAAAATCAGGGCGAGAGTCGCCGTCAAAACATGAGGGAAGTCAAACTAGGCATAAAGACCAGCGACTACGTTGAAATCCTCGAAGGCCTAAGCGAGGGCGACACCGTGATAATTCCCACTTCTGCAAATTCCACCCAAACAAACCGGCAAAATCTGAGAAATCCGGGCATGTTCATGGGGCCGGGCGGTGGGCCACCTGCCGGAAGATCCGGACGTTAAAAAAAAGGGGGATGGCTCCTTTGATCGAACTTAAAGACATATATAAATCCTACGGCAAAGGCAAAAACGAACTTCAGATATTAAAGGGCATAAATCTAAAGATCGATGAAGGCGAATACGTCTCAATAGTAGGCCCATCGGGCTCCGGAAAGACCACCCTCATGAATATTATCGGCATGATAGACGTGCCCACTTCCGGCGAGTACATTTTCGAGGGAAAGCCGGTCTCGAAGCTTTCCGAAGGCGAACTTGCTAGGATAAGAAACCGAAAAATAGGCTTTGTCTTCCAGAGCTTTAACCTAATCCCCGAGATGAACGCCTTAGAAAACGTGGAGCTTCCCTTAATATACGCTGGGGTAAGGCCTTCCGAGAGAAAAAGGCGCTCTCAAGAGCTACTTTCGCTCATGGGACTTTCGGATAGGCTAAATCACAGGCCTTCCGAGCTTTCCGGCGGCCAGCAGCAGCGGGTAGCTATCGCAAGGGCCCTCGCCACCGACCCTCCCATAATCCTTGCCGACGAACCCACCGGAAACCTGGACTCCAAAGCAGGCTCAGAGGTCATAAAAATACTCGAATCATTAAATGGCGAAGGAAAGACCGTCATCTTAATAACTCATGACCGCGAAATAGCATCCCGCGCCAGGCGGCGAATAGAAATAAGGGATGGGGTTATAATCCGCGACGAAAGGGTGGGGATATAAATGCCCTTCTTGGCACATGTAGCCATGGCCCTGCGGAGCATAAGCCGCAAAAAAATGCGCTCCTTCCTCACCATGCTCGGCGTCATAATCGGAGTCGCATCCGTCATCACCTTAGTTGCCATAACCCAGGGTACAGCATCGCGAATCGAGGAAAGCATAAAGAGCCTCGGCGCAAACCTCATAGCAATAAACATCACTGGAAGGGGCCCCGAAAATTCGCTTTCCTTAGAGGAATTCGAGGAACTTGCGTCCAAAAACCCTTTTATAACCGCAGCAGCACCGGTTTCCAGCACCAGACTGAAGGCCATCTATAAAGGAGAAGATCTCGACATCAACCTCATAGGCACCACCGCCGAGTATCCACAAGTCCGAAACCTCACCGTTGCCCGGGGCAGATTCTTCACAAAAAGCGAAGCGGATGAAAGAAGGAGCATTGCGGTAATAGGAAACGCAGTCGTCGAAGAGCTCTTCCCCGGGGAAAACCCTATAGGTAAGGAAATAAGGGTGAAAAACCGTATATTTGAGGTGATAGGAGTCCTCGCATCTCAGGGAAGCACGGTCAGCGGCTCCGAAGACGAAGTTATATACGTGCCCATTACCGTATCCAGAACACTCACAGGGACCAGCGGCATAAGGCAGGTTTTTATGCAGGCCAAGTCCGCCGACGCGGTGCAGCCTGCCATAAATCATGCTACAGCCGAACTTTTGAAAAAATTTAAAAACGACGAGGATAGTTTCAGGATCTTCGACCAGACCCAGATGCTCGAGACCGTGCAGGAGACCACCGGCGCCATGTCCGCCATGCTCGGCGGCATTGCTGCCATCTCGCTGCTCGTCGGCGGCATCGGCATAATGAACATCATGCTGGTGTCGGTTACCGAAAGGACGAGGGAAATCGGCATAAGGAAGGCGTTAGGCGCAACTAAAAGTGATATAATGACTCAGTTTTTAATAGAATCCATAATCCTTAGCGGCTCGGGAGGGGCTCTTGGAGTTCTTACAGGCTTTGCCGCCGCCTCGGTCCTAAGTAAGACGCTCAACGTCAGCGTTAAGTTTTCCCCATCCTTCATATTCATAGCCTTCAGCTTTTCACTAATAGTCGGCGTATTCTTCGGACTTTACCCCGCAAACCGCGCGGCGAGCCTGAATCCGGTGGAAGCGTTGAGGTATGAGTAACGTAAAGAGCGGCCTCTTTATTCGGGCCGCTCTTTAAAACAAAGATAAAAGATTTCGGCAGCGACCTACTCTCCCGGGGAATCCTCCCCAGTACCATCGGCGCTGGAGGGCTTAACCTGTGTG
>JASUSP010000017.1 GCA_030446005.1 Tepidanaerobacteraceae bacterium
TTATCAATGGTCTCCTCCCGGCAAAAATGCGTGAACAGAATTTCTATGTGATTGTCAAGAAATTTTTGCTCTAGCCTATTGACTTTTCATAGCACGTCTCAGTTTTCCCTCAAAGTTCCATAGTTTTTTTCGATATAACTTTTAAGGCATTCTAAGCTCTATTTGTTTCGAACTTTTTACTTCTATTATTGGCTCTTTATATTTGTGAGCCCAACCTGGAAATCCCTTCTTGGAATTTATAATTTATAAACCTACTCCGCACAAAGCCCCAATTGCCCTGATTAGTGCCGCAATAGCTATTCCATCAGGAACTACAAAACCAACCCCTGTCGCACCTAGAGCAGAAAGATCACCGAAGAGTTTTATTTGCATAGCCCAGGACGACAACAAGAACCCTACAAATGACCAGAAGAACCCCCCTATCCAAGCCCCTCTTCGACCAGCTACTGCGTTACCAAAGATTGCAGCTGAACCGGAAGCAAAAAAAGCAACAATCATGCTAGGTATGGGTACCGGCCACCTGAGTGCAGCAATCAGAAGTATTGCCAGAACTTGACCTATACTACCACTTATTAAACCGATTATTAAAGAATTAGGTGCATATGGATAAATTACCGGACAGTCGAGTGCTGGTTTAGCCCCAGGTACCACTTTAGTGGCAATACCATGGAAAGCAGGTATCATTTCAGAAATGAACATTCTGACACCTTGTAGAAGGACTAAAACCCCACCAGTAAACTTAAGTGCTGTCAGAAATGAAAAAATGAGATAGTTCTGTCCTCCACTTAGTTCTTGCTCAACAAAAGATTTGCCAGCTATAAGAGCAGCAGGAATTGCCACGATCAACATAATTAGTGACATGGAAATTGCCATATCTCTGAAAAAGTTCCATTTTTCGGAGATTTGAATATTCTCAGCGCTATCATCTGGATTACCAAAAGGCTTTGCTATAAGGGCGCCCAACACGTTCAAGAGTGTCTGGCCGTGGCCAAAAGCTATCTCGTCAGAATCGGTAATTTTCCGTATAAATGGTTGTGCCATAGCAGGAAAAAGCGTCGTATACAACCCTTGAATAATTGAACCTAGAATAATTATTGTTCCGCTAGGTAAACCCAAAGCATTCAAAGCGATTGCCCAGCAACCCGCATGAATCCACAGCATATGTCCCGTAAGGTATATATATTTCCATGGTGTTAAGCGAGCTAATAGCAGATTAAAAATAAAGCCGATACCTAATATCAATGCAGTTTCTCGCCCCAACTTTGCAGCCACAGACCCAACTACCAATTCGTCAAATGGAACAAATCCCTCCAGATGATAAGCTTGCATAAACATCTTCGTAATAGGATCAAGAGCTGCTACTATAGCTCCTGCTCCGATACCAAGAATCAAAGAACCCAAAGTCGTCTTAAGTGTGCCTGATATGATATCAGATACCGGTTTCTTTTGTACTAGAAGACCAATTAAAGCCACCACGGCAATAACGATAGCCGGAGTGGTGAAAAAAGATACTATAAATTGAAGCATTTTTGTCATCCCCTCCAGATTTAATTAAATTAGACCTTCTATATTTCGATATAAAAATCTTTTATCTTAATCACCCCCTGTTAATATGTTTTAGAAATTATCGCCATTTTTTAATATTTATGTATTCAAACGTACTTTTGTAAAAATCTGGGGCATTATTATCACCTACTGGAATTCATTAAAAACCTGGATTACTTAAAAAGCGGAATCTTCGCAATTTAGCACAATTCTGCTATGTGAATTAACCCACCTGACTAATCATTCCAAAGAGATAGCAGGCTAGGAATACTCCTGAATGAAATGTCAATTTCTTATCCTTAGTTAGGTTGTCTTATACCACAACCAAAACATGCCTTAACTTGGCTAAATCAAAAAGTTCTTTAAGGATCAATTGGAACCTAGCATTTCCTGCACAACAGGTAGGATCTTTGATTCTATCTCCTTTCGATCTGTAAGGTTGTTCACTAAGACTACTCGACCTGGATAATTCTGAAGGTGCCTTTTCATATCTTGTGGTGCCACCACTATGTCAGCAGATTGCCCCTTAAAACTTCCGAGATCCCAAGCTTTTACCTCGGCTTTTATTCCATGATTTTCTAGAATATTGTCTATAATCATTTTAAGCGTAAGACTTGTCCCAAATCCCATACCGCATAAGGTAACTATTTTCACTGTATTCACCCCCTTTAAAGCTTAGGTTTTTTAAGTATACATAAAATTTTTTGCCGGCAATGGCTTTTACAAAAAGTTTAATCAACTTATGGTGGAATATAACAGAAAATGCCTCCTCAATCAGTAAGATATATAACGTTCCGTAAATTCTACAAAGAAATTAAGAAACAATGTAAATCGAATAGTCTAAAGATTTAGGTTTAAATGTCTGAGCAATGTAAATTTTTAAGTTTTCCTTTACTTTTCTGTAGAAAATTTGCCAATTATCGCAAGGATGCTCTCAACACTTTTTGCATTGAAGAGATTCTCCATGTAGTCGTAATCCATAAATAAACTCATCAATTGCGACAACGCTTTTAAGTGAGTACTATTATCTATCGCCCCAAAACACACCACTAATCTAACAGGATCGTTTACTTCATTGCCGAATTTTACCGGATTCATAAGAGTTATAAGACTCATGCATACCTGTTTAACCCCATCCTCGGGCCTAGCATGGGGCATTGCAATGCCAGGTGCTATTACAATGTAAGGCCCTATTTCCCTCACATTCATGACCATAGCGTCCACATACCTAGGCTCTACAAAACCATTTTCTACTAATATTCCACCTCCTATTTTTACAGCTTCTTCCCAATTTTTAGCGTTTACATTGATTCTTATAGTTTTATCAGTTAAAAGATCTTTTAACATTGGTTTTACAGCTCCTTTCGAAATGTGACCGTTGAATAGATAGGCTAATTTCTCCAGTTCCCTTAATAAGTAGGATCGAGATTTCACAATGCAATGCTTTTCAATAATATCCATAAGTGTTTCTAGAAACAATTTGAAACACTTACCTTTATCAGTTTTTTCTATTTGAGGCTGTTTTTGGCCTAGTTTACGCCGTATTTTAATCACATCTTTTTCTGGCAAGAGAGGATTAACTACCACTACTGGAATATTACATGAGTTTAACGCTACAGTAGAAACAATAAGATCTACTTGCTTTTCAGAAAGAATTTTGTCAACTTGGTGAATTGCAACGGTATCCACGATACTTATATTGTTAAATTCCGCTTTCAGCCTCGAATAAAGAAGTTTTGCTGTTCCTATCCCAGTCCCGCATACGATTAGAACTCTTCGCGGTCTTCTATCAACCGTTTTAATTCGCTCAAGAGCAGCTCCGAAGTGAATAGTGATATAACCTATTTCCTCTTCACTTACCGCGATTTCCTGGAATTCTTTTATAGAATTTATGCTTTTTTTAACCGCTTGGAAGATTTCCGGATAATTGTTTTTTATTTCACTTAAAATTGGGTTTTTCAGAGGAAGCTTGTTTTCAAGTCTAAACAAAGTAGGACCTAGATGTTCTATAAGTCCTCTGTATAACTCGTCATCGGTAGAAAAATCAGTATCTAATTCTTTCTGAACTGCCTCAATTATTCTAGACACTAGTATTTGTGTTCTAATCCAATTTCCCTTAAGCGTCGGAGTCGAAGTAGTTACTTTTCCACCCAGTAGGTGTAGCGCAATATACCCTATTTCATCTTCAGGAATTTTTACACAAAAGTGCTCCTCAAGTTTTTTTACGATACTTGAAGCTACTGCGAATTCCTTTGTCATCCTGAGCCATGCAAGTTCATGCCTTGGAATTACAATATCTTTACCGAGTTGAATTCTTTTTATTGCAAGGGCAATATGAATGACCAGTCCAGAAAATGTTTCATCAGAAAATACCCTCTCCAATTGTTCCTCTGCTATTTTTACGGTGTTTTGTATAAATTCTACATCTATATCTTCGAATAGTTTATTAATAGATTTACGTCGAAGCGGAGATCTTATAATCTCCAGCGCATCTTTTATGTCCAGAGCTTCGGTTAGTAGCGAAACTGCAACCCTACGTAAATCTTTCTCTTCCCCTTCGATTTTAATTCCATGTCTTGGTAGTGATGTAAGTTTAAGACCATGCCTTTCAAGCCAAAGTTTGACCTTTTTTAAATCGTTTTTAATAGTATTTCGGCTTACCGAAAGAAGGCAAGAAAGATGCTCAATAGTGATAAAGTCCTGGACCTGTAAAAGCTCGGTCAAAATTATGTTTTGCCTTTCCTGGGAGGTGAGAACATAAGATGAATTATCTATGCAAGATATTATTGAGTAAAGCTTTTTTTTATCATCTTGAGAGCCATTAAATTCTATTCCCTTATTCGGTTTTCTCTTCAAGACTTTTAATCCAGCGTCTTTTAAAAAATCGTCAATCTTTTTAAGATCATACCTTATTGTCCTTATCGATACCCCAAACTCTTTACTAAGCTCTGAAACTTTAAGAGGTTTAGCCGCTTCGAGGAGCCTAAACAAAATACGGATATGCCTTTCGTTGAGTAAAATTGCCACCACCTCTTGGTAAATATTTTAATCCAGGTCAAATTTTCTGAAAAGACCAATATTTTTCACGGGAATTGCTGCAGATATTATACCAAAAAAAAAGAAGGTTTCTCTCCAACTCAAATCGTTAAAAAACTTGGCCGTCATCGCAGCACTATTTACCGCGAAATCAAGCGTGGCACAACAACTCAATACCGCACAGATCTAACTACTTATGAAGCATACTTTCCGGAAACCGGACAGGCAGTGTATGAAAAAAACCGCTCTGCCTGCGGCAAAAAAAGCAAAATCCTCCAAGTAGAATCCTTCCTCCAATATGCTGAACAAAAGATACTAAAGGACAAATGGTCTCCTGATGCTGTAGTAGGAGCTGCTCGCCGAGAAAAACTCTTTGACTCTTCATCCATGGTCTGCACAAAAACCCTTTACAACTACATTGATCGATGTTTACTTAAGGTAAGAAATATCGATCTTTTCATAAAAACAAGACGTAAACCGAAAAAGGAAGCTTCTCGAAATCATAAGCGCCTTTATGGCAAGAGTATTAGCGAACGGCCTGACAGTATAGAAAAGCGAGAGGAATTCGGCCATTGGGAAATTGATACCGTCCTTGGTAAACGCTCTAGCGACAATGTTCTGCTGACCTTAACAGAAAGAAAAACTCGCTATCATCTGATATTTCCCTTAGCGAATAAGACCGCCGAGAAAGTGGACAAAGCATTGAAACAGCTAGAAAACCAATTCGGTCCCCTTTTCCCTCTTGTATTTAAAAGCATTACTTCTGACAATGGTACTGAGTTTGCCAATCTTAGTAACCATGGGATTGAAGTCTATTATGCCCATCCCTACTCAGCCTGGGAACGGGCCACCAATGAGCGGCACAATGGCCTAATCAGGCGGTTAATTCCTAAAGGAACGGTTATTAAAGAATTATCACCTTCGCAAATCGAAAGAGTGCAAAATTGGTGTAATACCTTGCCCAGAAAAATCCTAGGCTATTGCAAACCAGTAGAACTTTTTCTCAAAGAAATAGAACGCCTAACTTATGAACTTCAGCCTTTATGATAGAGGAATCCAACATCATTCGGGTTTCCAAAAAATGTGTCGCATTTAATATTGCAATTTAAGTTTCAAATATTTTTTGAATTTACTACTAGCTAAACTATTGTAATTGTCTCGACATCTCCCTGTATAACATAATATCCTAAACTCTTTTGCTGTTTCAATCAATGTATTGCTGTAATCCCCAAAAAGCAGCCGGAAGACTTTACATTCTTGACCGGTAAGTTCTTTTATTTTCTCATGAGTGGATTTTATCTCCTCGATTATCTGCTGTTTTGAAAGACTACCCATCCGCGGGGGTTGCCGAATGGTTGCCTATTTCATGGCCTTCTTTTGCTGTTAATTTCGTCATGGCCGGGTATTTGTCCATCCACATCTTTACTAGGAAAAAAGTGGTTTTTACGTTATATTTCCTCTGGATTTCAAGCAATTTTGGGGTCCTGTCTGAACCCCAGGCCGCATCAAAGGATATAGCAATTTTCTTTTCACGGTTTGAACCCTGTAGATAGGCACCAATCTATCCCGCCCAGCAAAAACGTAAATAGCCCTTTTAAAAATTGCCGCATTTGAGGCCAAAATAATAGCGACGATGGTCAGTAAACATATAAGGGTCGTAAAGAATTCTTTTAATATTTCACTTTTGAGCCATGCGGTTTTAACGGCAGTTTTCTCAGATACTCGCCAAAGGAACCCTCTATCACATCAATTCTTTCGAAGCCTTCAGAGATCTTAAAACTAGTTTTTAATTGCAAATATGCCCTGCCAATCATGAGCACGGTTTTTCAGGCAGGGCTTAATCAAATAAATTTTTAAATTGCTATCGCATCTTTTATATTACACCTAATTCTTCATCATGCATGTCTGTTATGAACATGTGTCCCGGCGAATGGGTTATCATTATTTCTGGTTTTGATTCTAAAGCAACGGCCTGAGGCGTTACACCACATGCCCAAAATACAGGGATCTCATCTTTTTTGACCTCAACAGGATCACCAAAATCCGGCTTATCTAAAGAGCGTATTCCTATCACTTCAGGATCTCCTATATGTATCGGAGCTCCGTGAACCGAAGGAAATCTTGATGTAACTTGAATTGCTCTAACAACCTTATCTTTCGGAATGGGCCTCATGCTGACGACCATTTTGCCTTTGAATATTCCAGCAGGTTTGGTCTGAATGTTTGTGATGTACATCGGCACATTTTTCCCTTCCTCTATATGCCTTACAGGGATTCCATTTTTGATTAAAGCCCATTCAAATGTAAAACTGCACCCGAGCAAAAACGCTACAAAGTCATCTCGCCAAAAATCTCGGATATCTTTTACTTCCGCATATAATTCCCCTTTTTTGTAAATTCGATATTTTGGTAAATCAGTCCTAAGGTCTGCATCAGGGGCCACATTTTTGGGCTCTGGATCTCCCGGATCGGTAACCTCCAAAATCGGACATGGCTTCGGGTTTCTAAAGGCAAACAACATAAAATCATACGCTAAATCTTTAGGTAATATTACCAAGTTGGCTTGTGTAAACCCAGGGGCGATTCCGCAAGTAGGCCCTTCCCAATTACCCTTTCTAATCATTTCCCTCGCCTCTTTTGCATCCACCCTTGCCACCCCACTTATTTTTAATTAATATTTTCCAAAACGACATCGTAATGTTTCCCATTCACGGTAATGTCAAAATAGTCTACAATTTTCAAAGTGGCCTTAATCTGTTCGATACTCTTTTCCAAGTCCCCTAAAACTTTTTGCGCTTCTTCTACACTGATCGCTTTAAATCTGATCCTATCGCCAGGCTTAAGTTGAGCAAGTTTCGGCAAATCGCTCCAAATGCAGGTGGCAATTTTCGCATACCCACCCGTTGTCTGAGCATCTTTCAACATTATAATCGGACTACCGTTTGCCGGAATTTGGATAGCTCCCGGCACGATACCATCGGTTATAATATCGTGTTTTTTCTTTGCCCGAATTTGGGGCCCTTCCAACCTGTACCCCATTCTATCAGAGTCCTTCGTTATAGTATAAGTAGAATTTAAAAAAAGTTTTATATTATCCTCATCAAAGTAATAATCTTGAGGACCTAAAATAACCCTTATCTCGGCAACGTTCTCATAAGTAGGCACGTATCTTTCATCAACCCTGTAAAATTTGGCCGGTTTCTTTTCCAATTCTCTGAAAAGCAAGTCTTCCTTTTTCAACGGCCTTCCTTCTAATCCACCTAATTTACCCCTGGTATAGGTAGAAGCGCTCCCCATTATCACCTCCGCTTTAAATCCCCCGCTAACAGCAAGATACGCCCTACATCCAGAACTTACAGCCCCTATCGATAGCACATCACCTTTCTTCAAGGGGAAAGACGTCCACACCATTCTCCTTTTACCGTTAACTTCGACAGGAAGCTGCGCACCGGTTACTGCAACAGCCACATCTTCCAAAACTTCCAACGTTGGCCCCAGCACTGTAATCTCTAGCGCGGGCGCGTTTTCCTCGTTGCCAAGAAGGATATTAGCAACTCTAAAAGCAAACTCATCCATAGCCCCTGAAGTGGGCACTCCCTGACTTTCATAACCGTATCTTCCCAGATCTTGAATCGTAGTAAAAAGGCCCGGTTGCAATACCCTGAAAGTAGCCATTTTGATTCTCCTCCATCAAAAATTTCTATCGCTTTCCAATATATTCATAAGTCTTAATTTGATACATTCCTTTTTCGACTTCTTCTTTTATACTGAAGAACTCATCGGGCCCTATTCTGACGAATTTTATATAATTACCGGCTTCTAACAAAATCGGATTTTCCCTTTTGGGGTCGTAAAGTTTTACCGGCGTCTTCCCTATTAACCTCCATCCTCCCGGGCTATCCAAAGGATATATGCCGGTCTGGCTACCTGCTATTCCCACCGAACCTGCCTCAATCTTCTCCCGCGGCGTTTCAAGCCTCGGCGTCGCTATTTTTTCGGACATCCCCCCAAGGTAAGCAAACCCCATGGTAAAGCCGAGCATGTATATGCGGTAGAGGGGTTCTACGTGAATTCGTATTACTTCTTCGGGAGTTATCTTATGATATTCGGCGACGAAATCCAAATCCGGCCCGAACTCTCCGCCATAAGTCACGGGAATTTCTATGACTTTAGGTTTAAATGCATATTCTCCTGCCTTTTCATTTGAAGCGGCTTTTACGTATTCTGAGATTTTTTCAAAATCTATCTTTAGGGGATTGTACTTAATAAGCAGGGACCTGTACGTGGGAATCATGGAGATTATTCCATCTACCTTGGAATTCTTCATAAAATTGCACAGGTTCAATACTTTGGCGTTACATTCTTCCGATATTTCGTCACCATATTCAACGACAATAGCTCTATCGCCAGCAGGTAAAATCTTCGGTTTATCGTACATAATAACTCATCCCCTTAAAGAAAACTTGCCATTGGTACAATTTGCACTCCGTTTTCCTCTAAAACAGTTTTTAATTTTCTCGCAAATTCTACCGCCTTTGGATTGTCTCCGTGCACGCATACGGTGTCTACCTTGACCTGTACCAAAGTGCCGTCTACCGCTTCCACATACCCTTCCTTTATCATTTTTAGCACCCTTTTGCAAGCTAGCTCTTCATCGTGAATCATAGCATTTGGGTGCTTTCTCGAAACTAGCGTGCCATCGGGATTTATATTTCTGTCCGCAAAAACCTCACACGCAAACCTAAGTCCCACCTCTTTTGCAGCTTTTTCCATAGCAGTTCCCGCCATACCCACGCAAATCAGATTTTCGTCAACCGCTCGTATAGCTTCCACAATAGCAAGGGCCACTTTTTCGTCCACTGCCGCCATATTGTAGAGAGCTCCGTGGGCTTTGACGTGCTGCAGATTAAGTCCGTGGGAATCTGCAAAGGCCTTCATCGCCCCTATTTGATAAATGACGTAAGCTCTTATTTCATCGAAAGATGCATCCAGGTTTCTCCTTCCAAAGCCCAATAGGTCGGGAAAACCCGGATGGGCACCAACTGACACATTATTTTCCTTGCAAAAGCGCACAGTTTTATCCATCACCAACGGGTCTCCTGCATGAAAACCGCAGGCTATGTTGGCAGAAGATATGTGCTTTACTATTTCCTCATCCATCCCTAATTTGTACGCCCCGAAGCTTTCTCCTATATCGCTGTTGAGGTCAATCCTGTAAATCATAATAACACCTCCGTAGAACATTTTTCATAAATAGTTATGCCAATGTTATAAATACAGCAAATTTCATACCAAATCATTTATGCCTGACGGAACTAAATTTTAAAAAAGTCCGTGTGCGATTTGGCACGTAACAAATTTCACTTTTTAAATCTATAAATTTGAGCTATCATTATAGTTGGCAGATGTACATCTATTGATTCAGTAACAGGGTGGAGGTGTGAAATTGAACGGTCCCTTTCTATCAATGATGCTTTTCTTTATTTATACGATAATGATGATATATTCTGCAAGAAGCGGTTTTTACGATACCTATAATATGGAGGATTTCTTTGTAGCAGGCCGATCTTTAAACGCATTTTATTCCACTGCTACTTTTCTTGCCACGTGGTTCAGCGCCGCTTCGATCTTAGGACTGGGCGGCTCTATATACATTTATGGAATTTCTTCGATTATTTATAGTATAATACCATGGTTTTGCGGCGCCATCTTTTTGATATTAATCTCCAGGCGCTTGCGGGAAGAATTTAGTCTTTTCACGTATCCTGAGTTCTTCAGTATCAGATACAAGTCAAAATTAATGCAGCTTTCAACTGCTCTCATAATGATATCTTCCTATATATTTTACATAACAATGCAAATTAAGGGTTTTGGCCTTGTCATGAGCATATTGCTCAACATACCTTATACCGCCGCCATTTTTTTGCTTTACCTTTACATCCTATACACCACTTTTGGAGGGCTTTACTCCGTGGTAAAAACCGACGCCATCAATGCATTCATCATATTTTTTTCATTTTGTGCATTCGGAATATACATAATCATTCAAAATAAAGGTGCTGTCAATTTGATTCAAAAAGCTGCTCTCATTAGCACTTTCCCTGTTTCTGGATGGAATATAAAAACTCCTCCGGGTGGATTGCTGGATATCTTCTGCAAAGGCCTTCAACCTCCTGCATACCTTTTTACTTCGTTTTTCGGATGGGGCCTTGGACTTGCTGCAAATCCTCAGTATGTAATAAGGATAATCTCTGCAAAGGATGCAGCAACATCAAGAAAAATGATAATCTACTCAATCCTGTTGCTTTCAGTCATATATACTTTTATAGTATTCGGTGCCCTAGGTCTTCGCACCTTAATTCCCACATCTGACCCCGTTGGAAACATAGACGAAATAATACCGACATTGCTGAGCCATGTATCTCCAAACTACCTTACCGGCATTATCCTCGTGGGTATTATAGCTTCTTCAATTTCCACTGCAAACTCAGAACTTCTTTTGATAGCTAACAGTTTTACCTACGATATACTTAAGAATTTCAGGAAAGGCGTAAGCGAAGAAGAACTCATCAATTTAAATCGGATTGTGATTGCACTAGCCGGAACACTATCCTTGATTTTATCCTTCAATCCTCCGAAAAACCTAATCGAATTCGGTGGAAATATATGGGGAATATTTTCTTCGTCAACGTTTGTTGCGCTATATGCCGGTATTTTCCTGAAAAGCGCAACAAGATCTGCAGCAGAAGCTTCATTTATCTCCGGACTTCTTGCCTACTTCTTATTTTTTATGATTCAGGATTTCACACATTCTCCCATTATAATGTATATTCATCCCGGCTTGCCAGGGTTTGCCGCTTCTTTGATAGCTTTTATCATTGCGGAATGGAGGTCTAAGCGTGGGGAGCATTGAACTTAAAATTCTAATTCCATTTCTGATTATTATAGTGCTTTCCTTAGCAGTTCTAGGAATTACGTCGTATTACGGGTCGTACACGATAATTAAGGATATATTGTCCAAACTTCCCGAAAATTACACTCGAACCATAATAAGCGAGGATTATATTACCGCAAGGCTTTTCGACCTTCAAAAGTATACAATTTTGGTAGCAATTATAGCAATATTAGCTTCATCCCAGCTCACTATATTTTTTGCATATAGTATAGTAATGCCCATAAAAAAGTTAGCTATTGCCTGCGATGAACTTGCCCGTGGCAATTTCGATACTAAAGTGGATTATAGTCGGAACGATGAAATCGGAATTTTAAAAAATGCCTTTAATTCCATGGCCGAAAAGCTAAAACGTCATATAGAAGATGTAAGCCGGCTAAAAGAACTAAACCAGAAAATTTTAGACGGCATTAATTATGGGATTATCCTTTTTTCTCAAAACGGCGAAATACTGATTTTCAACAAAACAGCAAAAAAGCTCTTCGACAAAAATCACCAGTTTTTTTACTGGGCAAAGGATTTTATAAAAAATTACTTGAAAAAAAATAGACTTTCTCAAAAAGATGTAGCAAAGTTGCCTTCCGAAGATGGCATGTCAAAATATGTTGAATATGAAGTAACTCCCATGGGCGAAAACCTTATCCTCTGCTTTTCCGACGTAACAGAAGAAGTAAAACTCAAAGAAAAAATAGAGCATATAAACCGCCTTGCGACAATAGGCGAAATGTCGGCTGCCCTAGCTCATGAGATCAGAAACCCCCTTCAAGGGATTAAATCTTGCTTTCAGGTAATAGAATCAATGTCTTCACTAGCCGAAGATCATACATCGAAACAACTCTTTGCCGCAATTTACAGGGAAATTGAAAGGATAAACTGGATCATTACAAGCCTGCTTCATTATGCTCGTCCTTCGGAGCCGATACCCAACAATATATCACTCAAGAAAATTGTCGAGGAAATAAAACCATTTATTCTGCCTCTTCTAAAGGAAAAAGCTTTGGAATTAAAATGTTCATTCCCGCAAGAAGATGAACTTTATTTAGATCCCAATCATTTAAAACAAATACTCATGAATGTAATAACAAATGCAGTAAAGGCAAGCAAAAATAAAGGCAAGATAGAAATATCACTCCGATTAATTGGTGATGAAGCAATTTTGTGCATAAAAGATGAGGGCATTGGTATACCAGAAGCTTATATTTCTAAGATCTTTAATCCATTTTTTACCACATTTAATGATGGCACAGGACTGGGACTTTGCGTTGTCCAAAGTCTGACCATAAAAAATAAAGGCCGAATATGGATTGAAAGTACCCAAAATCGAGGAACGACAGTGTACCTGGCATTTCCGCGTTCATTTTCGCACCATTCGTGCGAAAATGCAAATTAATCTTGTTGAATGCAACTGGCTTCTAATGCCTTTTGAATAAGGTTCGGATTTAATTTTCTTTATTGGAATGAAATATGCATATTCATGAGAGCGCACAACGCATATTAAATTAAAAGAAAATTTCTGCAGCGGGAGGTGTTATGTGTAAGATATCTCATTATGAACATTTAACTGACAAAAAACTAATAGTGCAAAAGGAGGTTCTCCATGGAAGGCAGAAAAACCTTATGGCAAAAACTTAAAAATATTGGTCCGGGGGCGATAGTCGTAGCTGCTTTCATAGGTCCCGGTACCGTAACTACTTGTACCTTAGCTGGCGTCAATTACAAGTTTGCACTCCTTTGGGCTATGCTCTTTTCAACAATAGCAACCATAATCCTCCAGGAAATGTCAGCTCGCATAGGAATAGTGGCTAATAAAGGCCTGGGAAGTACAATCAGGGAAGCTTTTGAGGAAAATCCGACGGTAAAAGTTATAGTAATAGCTCTTGTCATAGCAGCCCTAGGAATCGGAAACTCCGCTTTCCAAAGCGGCAATATCAGCGGAGCTTCTATGGGATTACAGGTCATACTCGGGGGCTCTAAACAACTCTTTGTTGTGTTGATTGCTTTAGTTGCAAGCATCCTCCTCTGGACCGGAAGTTATAAGCTCATTGAAAAAGTACTTCTTGCAATAGTCATAATGATGAGCATTGTTTTTATAGCCACAGCAGTAATAATTTCACCGAATTGGAGTGAAGTTATAAGAGGGCTTTTCGTCCCTACGATCCCTCAAGGTGCGCTTTTGGTAACTTTAGGCCTTATAGGTACTACCGTTGTTCCGTATAACTTATACCTGCACTCTTCCGCAGCAGTAGAGCGCTGGGGAGGCTATAAAGACAAAAAAGAAGCTATTTCGGAATCCAGATTAGATGCGATAATCTCTATAGGTTTAGGCGGATTGATTTCCATGGCAGTAATAATCACATCATCCTCTATGTTTGGGACAGGCGTACAAATTAAATCTGGAGCTGACATGGCACGTCAGCTAGAGCCCCTTCTAGGGCCATGGGCAAAGTGGTTCTTTGCTTTAGGGCTTTTTGGTGCCGGAATATCGTCGGCAATGACCGCACCTTTGGCGGCAGCTTATGCTATTACGGGTATATTGGGGTTAAAGAGTGACTTAAAGGCAAATTACTTCCGCGCTATCTGGCTAATCGTAATATTGATTGGTGCTACAGTAGCTTTTATAGGGGCAAACCCGGTTCAGGTAATAGTCTTCGCCCAAGCAGTCAACGGTATACTGCTACCAATTTCAGCAATACTTCTAATCCTAGTAATAAACAACAAAAAGATAATGAAGGATTTCGTCAATACAACCGTATCAAACATACTCGGATATTTTGTAGTAGCAGTAACAGTAGTCCTAGGCTTGAGAATGATCTTAGTCGCCTTAAAAATAATATAAATTTTTTACGATTTTTTGGGCCTTTACGGCCCTTTTCTTTTGCATTAAAATATTCCTATCGAACATGTATCTGCACAGGGTGATAAAACGATGGAGAGGTCTCAAATTTTAATAGTAGATGACGAGCCATCAATATGTAGCGCCTTAAAAATGGCTCTTCAAGCAGAAGGTTATTCAGTCAAAACCGCTCTAAGCGGCAAAGAAGGGCTAAACATTCTAAAAAATCACTCTTACGATGCGGTCATTCTAGATCTTCGCCTACCCGACATTGATGGAATGCAACTCATTGAAAAAATTAGAGAACTTGCCTATGATACTATAATTATCATAATCACTGCCTTTGGAGATACGAAGGCAGCAGTAGAAGCTGTAAAAAAAGGCGCCTACGATTTCATAACCAAACCATTTGACCTAACCGAAATCAAACTTTCTCTGGAAAGAGCATTAAGAGAAAAAGCATTAAAGAGCGAGAATGAGCTTTTGAAATTAAAACAAGAAAGAACAGGATTCATAACCAGCGATAAAAGAATGCTTGAAATTTTATCTCAAATTGATATTATCGCTCAATCAGATTCAAACGTTCTTATAGAAGGAGAAACTGGCACTGGAAAGGAACTCATTGCAAGGGTTATTCATGAGAAAAGCCGGCGGTCGTCTGGCCCTTTCGTGCCCATAAATTGCAGCGCTCTCCCTGCAAGTCTTTTCGAAAGCGAACTCTTCGGCTACGAGAAAAATGCCTTTACAGGAGCAGGGGATAGGAAAAAGGGATTATTTGAACTTGCCAATAATGGCACCCTATTCCTCGACGAAGTAGGTGAATTACCCTTAGAGCTTCAATCCAAATTACTTCGGGCTTTAGAAGAAAGAAAGATTAGAAGAGTAGGTGGTCTGTCATATATTCCTGTCAATGTCCGCATAATTTCAGCTACAAACAAAAACCTAAAGTATGAATCCGAACAGGGTAATTTCAGATCTGATCTTTATTTTCGCCTTTGCGTATTCAACATAAAGATCCCGCCCCTCCGGGAAAGAAAATCCGATATAGTCCCACTTATAGAATACTATCGCAACTTTTTTAATAAACTTTTTAAAAAGAACATAAAATGTTTTTCTGAAGGCGCTGTCAGCATTCTTCAAAAATACTCTTGGCCCGGTAATGTGAGGGAGCTTAAAAACATACTTGAGCGGGCTTTTATTCTTGCTCAAAAGGACATAATTACAGAGCGCGAATTGCCATCAGAACTATTAGAACTAAAAGAAGGTGAAAATGCAAAATTTGAAATATCAACAACTAATTCCTTTATTCCCCTGGAAGAGTTGGAAAAAAGACATATAAAGGAGGCTCTTGAAAGAACCCAGTGGAACATAACTAAAGCTGCAGAACTTCTAGGCATAAGTCGCTTTGCCCTACAGCGCCGGATTAAAAAATATTTCGCTAATGAGAAAACTTAACCGACAAATTCTTCCAGTTTTTCTATCTGCTTTATCATAATTTTTTTCTGGCTTACTTCTATTATGCCTTCCTTCTTGAGTTTGTTTAGACACTTAGTTACTGTTACTCTATCGCATCCGATTAATTGAGCGATATTCTCGTGGGTCAAAGGTAAATCTATAATACGTCCGTCATCTAATACCTTGTTCTGCTGGCAACACAGTCTGAGCAATACATCGCAGAGCTTGCCCAATGAATCTTTAAATAAAAGGTCATAAAGCTGCATCATCAATATCCTGAACTTTCTACACATACTATGGGTTATATATTTATATGCTTCAGGGTTACTCTTTAAAATTCTTTCCAAATCTTTTTCAAACAACACAGAGATTTCACTATGTTCCATGGCTTGCCCCTCAATCATATCTTCTCCACCGCCTAAGTAAGCAAATTCCCCGAAAATTTCCCCTGGTTGGAGAAAATAAAGGATCTTTTCCCTTCCATTGTACCCAAAAACCGATTGTTTCACCCGGCCTTTAGTCACTATAGCTATATAAGCTTCACTGCTATTGATTTTTATTATCTCACCCTTTTTGTAAAATTTCTTCGAACCTTGCTTGGCTAAATCAAGAAAAAAACTTCTCATCTTCTCTTGTCTTTTGATATCAAATATCTTTTCGTAATAATCTCTCATTTCTATCAACCCTGAATTTAGAATTTGACCTTTCTAGTTTATTTAAGTAATTATTGTAGATATTATAACAAAAAAGCAGGTACTTAGCACCTGCTTTCACTATAATAAAGGTTGTTTTATTTTAATTAAATTAAAATCGACTGCTCTATCGCTACTGTCAAAGCTTTTACAATCTCATTTAGCCCCATAGCCGGAGTGTTTTTCTTATCCACTACCTGTTCGAAAAGATAAGGCACGTGGATGAACCCTGCTTTCATGTGTGGCCTTTTTTTAGAAGCGTAATACAAAACACCGTACATCACGTGGTTGCAAACATAGGTACCTGCGGTATTCGAAACTTCTGCAGGAATTTTTTCCTTTTTTATGGCCTCCACAATCCTCTTTATAGGCAGGGTAGAAAAGTAGGCATTTTCTCCGTCGGGAAATATCGGCTGGTCTATAGGCTGATTACCTTCATTATCAGGTATTCGGGCGTCATCAACGTTGATTGCCACCCTCTCTACAGAAATGGCATATCTCCCTCCCGCCTGACCTACACAAATTACCACATCCGGATTTTCTTTTTCGATTTCGCTAAATAATACATCGAGGCTCTTTCTAAAAACCGTAGGGAGTTCCCTAACCACCACCTGTGCACCATTTATTTCTTTTGGAAGGAGTTTTACCGCTTCCAGAGCTGGATTTACCTTTTCTCCACCAAATGGTTCAAATCCCGTAACAAGCACTTTCACTGTTAATTCCCCTTTCTCTTAAAATGCAAGAACAAGCATAAGGATTATGTGAATTATAAGTAAAACTATTCCCACTGGAATCTGCTTTTTAATTATCATATACTTATCCTTCAATTCCAAAATTGACGCCGAAACTATATTAAAGTTTGCGGCCATAGGAGTCATAAGAGTGCCGCAGTATCCAGCGGTCATCGCAAGCGCTGCTGCGACAGCAGGATCTGCACCCTGATTCAGTACAAATGGTACCCCCACGCCAGCCGTTATGACTGCAAAAGCGGCAAAAGCATTGCCCATTATAATGGTAAAAAGTGCCATTCCCACACAGTACGCAATGACCCCTAATGTTATGTTATCTGCTGGTAATATCGCACCTATCCCTCTTGATATGACTTCTCCTACTCCTGCAGCATTAAATAGCGCTCCCAGAGCCGCTAACAGTTGAGGTAATATAGATGCAGGACCTACCTGATGAAGCAGCCTTGCACTTTCCCTAGTTGCTTCGTCAATTCTCGCACCTGTTGTGACAAAACTAATCAAAAGCGCAATTACAGCTCCTATTCCTAAACCGACAAGTCCCCCGAGCTTGGTAAATTGGGCTATTCCGAAGGCCGCCACTGCTATGGCTAATGCAGGGACAAAAAGTTTGTTTCCTATTTCGGCAGCTTTTTTCTCCTTAAATTCAGGAGAAGATGTAAAAAACTTCCCTACTCTGACCTGCTTGAAAGCAGCAAGGATCGCCATAACAAGTATCATCGCGCCGACAACGTTTTTGGGTATATACCTGCCGATAGTAAAAACTAAACCGAGGATAGCCCAAAAGAGCGAAGTTCCTATCCTGCACTCTTGTTCTTTTCCATTAAAAGCATAATACGCAGCGATAAAAGATATAATTCCACACATTACGTAAAGCAGTTCAAGAAGTATATTCTGCATAATTATACCCCCTATGCCATTTTTTTCTTACGGATAAGTTTTTTGTCATAATACAAAAATTGAACTGCTGAAACAATAACTGCAATTACGGCAATTGGAATTGATGCTTTCGCAACGGCAAGGGCCTCAACATTAAATCCAAGTTCTTTTAATACCCCAATAATAAGGAGTACTCCACCAGACGCCACAAAGACGTTCTGTCCGTAGAAGTTCCCATAATTTTCTGTAGCTCCCGCAAGCCCCTTTAATTCTTCAATGTCCTGTTCTTCTAATTCACCATAATTATTTTTTGCAGAACCTTCTGCCATAGGAAGGATTAAAGGTCTTATAAATTGCACGTGCCCACCTAACCTTAAACTCAATGCAGCAGCTAGCGTCCTGAGAGCGGTTTTTGAAATTAATTGTCTAGACATGCGAAAAGTAGAAAAGCAGAAAGTGATTTTAATTGAGAATAAATTATAGCATTATGAGAATAAAATTTATAGAGGCAACAAAACGAGGAGAGTGTTGTAATGATTTCAAGAAACCAACTAAGAGGTATTACTTTTGGAGTTATCTGGTGTTTGATTTCATGGATTCCATATTACACGGACTATTTATCTATCTTTCGGCCAATTATAGGAATTCCTGCTTACCTAGGCCTTAATCTAGAACTTTTGCTGAACAAAGGAGATTCTTTCGCTTACAGCATCTTAATAGGCGCCGGAATAGGATTTGTTATTAGTAGCCTTGTCGGATTTGCAAAAGATGGAATCAAAATAATAGGACTTTTCCCGCGAAATAGGAAAAAGCTTTATAAAAGGGGCATTTAAAAGCCCTTTTTTTGTTAAGTTGTATCTATGAAAGATATAGCTAATAAGATTCGCATTACCAATTTAGTTTTAAAATGTCCAATATTATGCTATAATTACTTGTGGTCAAAAAAATATTTTGGGAGTGGATATGCTTGAGTTTAGAGAATTCACTTACCCTTCTGGGAGGCCTTGGGCTTTTTATTTATGGTATGAAGCTTATGGGAGAAGGTTTGGAAAGAGCTGCTGGGGACAGGCTGCGTGTAATATTGGAATATTTTACTAGAAATCGGTTCATAGGAGTCCTTACAGGTACATTAGTAACTGCACTAGTACAAAGCAGCAGCGCCACCACAGTAATGGTAGTCGGACTTGTCAATGCACGTATAATGGACCTCATGCAAGCCAGCGGCGTTATAATGGGTGCAAATATAGGTACAACCATAACCGCCCAGCTCATAGCTTTTAAACTTACTAAACTCGCCCTTCCTGCAATCGGTTTGGGTACCGCCATTCATTTGTTTTCAAGAAATAAGCGCCAAAAATTTTTAGGCCAAGTAATACTCGGCTTCGGTCTTTTATTCTATGGAATGCAAACAATGGAGATTGCCTTAAAACCTCTCTCAAAAATGCCTGAATTTGTGAAATTCATGACTAACTTCAGTAAAACACCTATACTAGGCGTATTAGCGGGATTTATAACAACTGGCATAATTCAGAGCAGCAGTGCTACCATTGGGATCCTCCAGGCATTAGCAGCACAAGGAATAGTAGATATTTCTATAGCTTTACCCATCTTATTTGGGGATAACATAGGCACATGCGTAACTGCCCTGCTTTCCAGCATAGGAACTAATGTCACTGCCAAAAGAGCAGCACTTATTCATCTGCTTTTTAATATAATAGGTACGATAATATTCCTGCTCATTTTACCCATTTTCAAAATATTCATCGTCCACACTTCATTAGATCCCGTAAGACAAATCGCAAATGCCCATACCTTTTTTAACGTTGCAAATACGGCAATCCAGCTTCCCTTTGCTGCACTATTGGTCAAGATAGCAACGTACTTAATACCAGGCAAAATTGAAATCATAGAAAAAGGCACAAAATATATAGACGAAAGATTCCTTGAAACTCCTGTATTCGCTTTGACACAAGCAAGAAAAGAAATAGCCAGAATGGGAGAACTGGCATTGAAAAACCTTCAAGAAGCCATCAAACTCTTTATGAATTTCAGCGAAAATGAAACCAAGGTTCTCAGGGAAAGAGAAGTAGTGATAAATGATTTGGCAAGGGAAATTACCAGATATGTCTCACTTCTTTCGCAAAAGCCCTTATCTTCTGAAGAATCAAAGGCGATTGCGGATATGATAAATGCCGTCAATGATATGGAACGGGTCGGCGACCACGATGTGAATATTTTGGAACTTGCCGAATACAAAGATGAACATAAACTTCCCTTCACAGACGAAGCTATAAAAGAGCTTCTAGAAATGGCATCTTTAGTTGAAGAAAGTTTCTCTTATGCAATAAATGCATTTCAGGACTTTGATTCAAAACTTGCGGCTACAGTAGTTCAAAACGAAGATAAGATTGACTCTATGGATCGTAAACTGAGAGAAAATCACATAAGAAGACTCAATGAAGGAAAATGTAATCCGAGTTCCGGTGTCATTTACCTAGATTTAATAAGCAACCTTGAACGCATAGGCGATCATGCTTTCAATGTAGCGTCTTATATTCTAAAAATGGACAAACATTATAAAAGACCAACCGTATGGTAAAAAGGGCCGTTTTTAGTGCGCTGCCCTTTTGGTTATAATATAATAATGGTTATAATATAATAAAAAAGAGCAAGGTCTTAACCTTGCTCTTCTTTTGCATCTTCTAGATCCCCTTTTTCGCTAAATGACTCTTCTTCCACCACTTCTCTGCCGCAATAAGGACATTTCCATACTCTTAGATCTGCTGCAGAATAAGACCTTTTTAAACAGTAAGGACATACAGAGTATGGCAAAACAAACCCCCCATATTTTTTATGACTTTTAATTATTTTATATAAAAGCTCCGCTTCGCTTCCCAAATTTATTTAATTCAACGCTTTCTTCTTAAATCCTCCATAGGAGGTAACATTTATGAACATTTTTCTTAAGATTTTTTTGTACAGCTCCCTCTCCGGCCTAGCAGTAATACTGGGCGGCTTTTTTGGGACGAAAAAAATTCCGGATAAAATATTTGCCTTTATACTCACTTTCGGTTCAGGGGTGCTAATTTCGGTATTATCTTATTCTCTAATGCATGAAGCATATCGTCATTCAGGTGCGGTACTCACATCTTTGGCTTTCTTGACAGGAGGAATCGTATTTTACGCTTTAGAAAGATTCCTTGTGAATAGAGTTACTCCTGGTATGGGCCTTATACTTGGGACCGCATTAGACGACCTACCTGAAGCACTCAGCATGGGCATAGGTTTTGCAAGTGATACAGGGAGGCTGGGCATAGTGCTTGCGCTTTCGATTTTTTTACACAATATCCCGGAGGGCATCTCATCCACTACTGAATTAATAAGAGAAGGCAAATTTTCATCTAAGGCCGCTATGACTTTAGCAGGGTTAATTGCTTTGCTTGACCCTTTCGCAGCATTAAGCGGATACTATTTGCTAAAGGATATAGGTCAAACCTGGCTCGGAATGATAATGGCCTTCTCTGGAGGTTCAATTCTTTTTATGACCGGTACAGATATGATTCCAAAGGCTCATCAAATAGGCGATGAAATCGACAATATGGGTCTTCTCATCGGCTTTCTTACCGCCTTTCTCCTGAGCAGACTTATGTGAAAAAAATGCTTATTCATTGATTTTTGCAAAACAGGTTTTCCCTTTATTGTAGAAGAATATTATTCCTATTTCATTTTTTCTAAAATCGTTCGTCAAGTCATAACGGAAAATTCCATAATTAATTTTCTTCCATAATTCTCTTTCTGATAAACTTTGAGCTTCCGGCAAATTCTGTTCCAACCAATGCCTGTCGCTCAAAATCAACCTCACTTTATCTTTGAGTTTCCTGTCCTCTTTTAGCTCTACACAATCGGGAACAGAACCTTTACCGCCAGAATAAAAAAAGTCAAATTTAATAAGGTCTTTCACGAGCATTTCTTCTACCTTCAAGGTTTTTGAAAAATCTTCGAGGTAATCGTATAGCGACTTTAGAGAAAGTTCTTTTCTGAAAAGGCCTTTTCCCCGCCAGTACCTGTACATCTCATAATAAAAATCAAAAGGTCTTTTAAAGGTTTTCGCAAGGTAGCCTAATGTAAACTTAAAACGGCCGGTATTGTAGTACTTATCGATGAGCTTTGCGATACCTTTGAGCACCGATAGTTCTTCATATCCTATCCACCGGTTGTAGAGGATTTCATAAGGAGCGCAAGACCTATAGACTATTCCGTACTCCTTCGCCTTTTCCCTCAGAACAGTACCTTTCAAAAGTTTCAAAAACCCCAATTGAATTTCATCGGGTTCGAGTCGGTATACATCGTCAAAAGCCTCGCTGAAACTTGCAAAGTCGTCATAAGGAAGGCCAGCGATTAAATCGACGTGGAGTTTTATCCCTGCTTTTTTTAAAAGTTCGACGCCCTTTATAGCTTTCTTAAAATCGGGATTTCTTGAAATTTCCTTTAAGCTTACAGGATTAGTCGTTTGTATTCCGACTTCAAACCTGAGCCTTTCTTCGATCCCCTCAAGAGCTTCTAAAAATCTGTTGTTTACAAGCTCCGGATTCACTTCACAGTGAAAAACCGTATCTCCGCCCAATCGTTTTATTATATTTAAAATCGCCACAGCTCTTTCAGGATTGCAGTTAAAGGAACGGTCCACCAATTTTACCAGAGGGACATTTTTATTTACAAAATAGGAAAAGTCCCTTTCTACTTTATCGAGGCTTGCCACCCTCACGGTGGAATCTAATGATGAAAGACAAAAAGCACATCTAAAAGGGCAGCCCCTTGACGTCTCGTAGTATACTATCCTGTTTTTTAAATCTTCACTTTCGTCGTATGAAAAAGGTATTCCATCCAACGATACAAATGGACCTTTTTCATTGATATGTATTCCGCCATCCCTGCGGTAGGCTAATCCGGGAACCTCCTCAAAAGAAAGGCAACCGAGCATAGCATCTATAAGCTTTTTAAAGGAAAGCTCCCCTTCTCCGACGATGATGAAATCCACATAGTCGCATCCTTTTAAAACTTCACCGGCATCGTATGAAACCTCCGGGCCGCCGAAGACTATCACAACTTCTGGTCTTACCTTCTTCAGGTTTTCCGCCAAATAATGTATATCTTCAATATTCCAGATATAACATGAGAAAGCCACAATGTCGGGCTGTTTAAAAATAATTTCGTCCAATATATCATCCATATTGTCGTTAATTGTGCCTTCAAAAATCTCGATGTCCTCCAAGCCGCAAAAAGCTGCTATATTCCTAATCGCAAGGTTCGTATGTACGTATTTTGCATTTACACCTATCAACAATATCTTCATCTTTATCCTCCACCGTAAATCCGCTTATTGTCTTTGTCTATACTTACTGAACAATAAGTAAAAGGTGTTTTTCTCCTAATAAGACTCGGTTACCTCTATTAATTCAACATTATCTGAACTCTTCTTTATAAATCCTTTAATATCAAATCTCTCCTCTGCCTTATGGACATCGTCCAGTTTCGGTCTAGTTTTCGGATGTTCAGGGACAAATATGGAACAACAGTCGGCATACGGCTCAATGGAAATGTCGTAAGTGCCGATTTTTTTAGCCAGATCAATTATTTCCACTTTATCGAATCCTATGAGCGGCCTGAATACCGGCAGTCTTGCCACCTCATTAGTAGCCACCAAAGCTTCCATGGTTTGGCTGGCCACCTGCCCAATGCTTTCGCCAGTTATCAAAGCCTTTGCACCGATTTTTGTTGCTATTTCCTGGGAAATTCTAACCATCATCCGCCTCATCAATATTGTCAAAAGTTCGTTGGGACCTTTTTCTCCCAGTTCTTTGAGGACATCAGTAAAATTTACCACATGAAGGCGGATTTTGCCGCAATATTCTGCAAGAATCCGGCACAATTCAATAACCTTTTCTTTGGCCCTATCGCTGGTGAATGGAAAGCTATGAAAGTAAACTGCCTCTATCGCAACTCCCCGTTTCATCACCATGTATCCCGCGACCGGACTGTCAATTCCACCGGACAGCAAAAGCAGAGCCTTCCCGTTCGATCCCACAGGAAGGCCACCGGGACCCGGGATTCTTTTGCAATAGACAAACCCTTTTTCCCTTACTTCTACATTGACTTCAATGTCCGGATTATGGACATCCACCTTGAGTCCTTTTAAGTTTTTCAGAATATGAGCACCCACCATGCGGCTTATATCCGGAGATTTAATCGGAAAAGACTTGTTGGTTCTTCTGCTTTCTACTTTAAAGGTCTTACCTTTGTAATCGACTTCTTTAACTGCTTCCAGGGCAGCACTTTTGATTGACTCTATGTCCAGGTCACAGCTTTTTGCAGGACTTATTGCTACAATCCCGAAAACCTTTTTTAGCCTTTCTATCACTTCATCCTGTGGTCCCGCTACCCTCACGTATATTCTCCCGTGGGTTTTCTTTACATCCAACCCTTCAAACCCTTCGAGGGCCTGTTTTATCCTTTTTATCAAAATGCCTTCGAAAAACGGGCGGTTCTCTCCCTTTAACCCAATTTCTCCGAAGCTCAAAAGGTAAATGCTTTCCATCCTCTACCTCCGAACGTATTTTCTTAATTCATTCACTTCTTTTTTCAAAATTTCCACTGTATAATCAATATCCTCGATAGAAAGAAACGGAGATAAGCTAAAACGAATAGCACCTTCTATCTCTTCATCTGTCTTGCCCATGGCGGCGAGCACATGACTTTTTACGCTTTTGTGCGACGAACAGGCCGACCCCGTAGATACATATATACCGTGAGATTCTAACGCGTGAAGAAGGACCTCCGCTTTCGTTCCGAGAAAGGATATATTAAGAATATGCGGCGCACCATCATCCGGCCCATTTAATACCGTATCCGGTATTTCTGAAAGAATCCCCGTCTTCAACCTTTCCTTTAATTCTCTCATCTTAACCTGCCATAAGCCAAAATTTTTAAATACAAGTTCTGCCGCTGCCGAAAAACCTGCTATCCCAGGGACGTTTTCCGTCCCTGAACGCAATCCTTCTTCCTGACCTCCTCCGTTAAATAAGGGCGTTATTTTCGTCCCTTCCCTGACAAACAGCGCTCCCACTCCCTTAGGTCCGTATATCTTGTGGGCGCTCAACGACAAGAGATGTACGCCGGAAAGATTAGGGATTAGCGGAACCTTTCCAAAAGCCTGGACTGCATCCACATGAAAAAGGGTATTTTTGTTTTGCGATATAATTTTTGCGGCGTCATGGATGGGCTGTATTGATCCAACTTCGTTGTTTACGTACATAATGCTTACAAGTATTGTATCGGATTTTATCGCTTGTTTTAATTCTACTAAATTTATATGCCCCTTTTCATCCACATTAAGATAAGTAACGGAAAAACCTTCTTCTTCCAATTGTTTAAATACATCCAGCACAGAGGGGTGTTCTATCGATGTGGTTATAAGGTGCTTTCCATATCGCTTTCTGGCGTAAGCCGCTCCCTTTATCGCCAGATTGTTGGATTCAGTGCCGCCAGATGTAAAATAAATCTCCCTTGCTTTCACACCTAAAAACAAAGCCAATTTTTCCCTGGCTTTATTGACTATTTTTTCAGCTTCCATACCTTTTCGGTGAAGCGAAGAAGGATTCCCAAAAGCTAAAGTCAAAGCGTGCACCATTGCATCGACGGCTTCTTTCGCTACTTTTGTGGTAGCGCTATTATCCAGGTAAACCTCTTTCATTTCCACCACGTGACCACTCCTTTATATGTTCGTCTATTTTGTCAATTAATTCACCGTACCGTTTCATTATTTCTTTTGCCTTTTCCGTCAAAACCGCTCCGCCTCCGTATTCTCCTCCTTTGTGCCTCTCCAAAAGTTTGATCCCCAATCTTTTTTCTATAACCTTTATTTTCCCCCATGCTTGCCTGTAGGACATATTTTGAGCCTGAGCAGCCCTATTTATGGAACCGTATCTTTCCACTAACCGCAAGAGATTGTAAATTCCTTCACCAAAAACCTGTTTTCCATCATGTTCTATCCACACTTTATATTTAACTTCCATTATTTTCACCCTAAGTTAATTTTATTAAATAAAAGACTACAATTCAACTTCAAAAGCTATTTTTACCCACGAATATAAAAAAATACGGGAGGAAAAAATAAACGTGGAGGTGGTTATCGTGCAATTGACCCAAAAAGAAAAGCTATTCTTGCAAGATACGCTGAGCCATGAAAAGGTAAGTGTTACAAAGTGCAATTTTTACGCAGGCCAGGTGCAGGACCCACAAATAGCAAACATGCTCAGGAATCTAGCGACCAGGGGACAGCACCACATAGACACAATCACAAACCTTCTCAGCCAAGCGGGAATTCAGCCCCCATCCTATTAAGTTTAAAAGGAGGTTCGGTTTTTTATGCATCAAACAGTTACTATCGCGGACAAAGATGTTATGAACGACGTGCTCATGACTATGAAATACCTGTCTGGCGTCTACGAAACGGCAATTATGGAATGCACCAACGAAGCTGTCAGGAATGCCCTCCGCCAGATTCAGGACGAAGAGCAGCAGAATGCAAAAATGGTTTTCGATTACATGCTTCAAAAAGGATGGTATAAACCGCAGTAAAACAAGGCAGTCTTTTGACTGCCTTTTATCTCTTCAAGGCCCACATCGCGTGTTCCCTTATTAAGGGCGAAGGGTCGGAGAGAAGCTTTTCAAAGTATCTTTTACACCCTACTCCGGCATTTGCCAAAGCAACCGTTGCATTTCTGCGCAACACGTTTCTGCCGCGCCAGGCAATGGGGGTCAGCTTGAAGTTTTTATCGAATTCCACCTTATCCATAAAAATCAATTTAGTAAGACGTCTTTCTATTTGATAGTCCAGCATAAACTCTTCATGCTTAACAAGGATAATTTTTTTATTCTTGGGACATGCTTCTTGACATATATCGCAGCCAAACAATCGCAAGCCCATTATATCTCTAAATTCTTCAGGAATTGTCCCCTTCATTTGTGTAATATAAGAAAGGCATCGGAAAGGATTCAGTCGATACGGCTCTTCTAAAGCTCCCGTCGGACAGGCCTTTACACACTTGCCGCAGTTATCGCACAGGTTACGGCAAGGCATGTCCGGTTCTATTTCCAGGTCCGTTATCAACTCGCCTAAAAAAACCCAGGAACCAAACTCCTCGGTGAAAAGACACGTATTCTGACCAATCCAGCCTATTCCCGCCCGCCGGGCAGCCGCCCTTTCCAAAAGGCCTCCTGAATCGACGAATATTTTTGATTTGGCCCCCCACATGGAATAGATGAAATCGGCCATTAACTTTAATTTTTGAAAAAGCACAGCGTGATAGTCACGCATTAAAGCATATTTTGATATTATTCCAAGGGGTTCTGACGAATTTTCTCCGGGAACATCCTCTTTTTCAAAAAAATAACTCACAGCAAAGCAAATAATCGTCTTTGCCCCGGGAAGATGCTTTTCGAGATGGCACCTGAGTTCTATATCGCTCTCTTCGAAAGGCGAAAAAAGTCCAGCCCTTTTCCTTTCCATCAATATCTCTTTCTCTTCCCAAAAAGGTTCGGCACTCGCAAAGCCTATTTTATCGAACCCTATTTGTTTTGCGTAATTTCTAATTTGTTCTTTTCTGTCAAACATAAATTTATCACCAAAAAAATAAAAATAAAAACGGTTTTCGAAGAATACTCGAAAACCGCGACCTTCTTGGTGCAGGGAGCGGGATTTGAACCCGCACGGAGCGAACCTCCACTACCCCCTCAAAGTAGCGTGTCTGCCAGTTCCACCATCCCTGCAGTTTAAAAAATGGCTCCTCGAGTAGGATTCGAACCTACGACCCTCCGGTTAACAGCCGGATGCTCTACCGCTGAGCTATCGAGGAACGCCATATTTTAAGATTTCGGCAGCGTCCTACTCTCCCGGGGAATACTCCCCAGTACCATCGGCGCTGGAGGGCTTAACCTGTGTGTTCGGAATGGCTACCGGTGTTTCCCCTCCGCCATGGCCACCGAAATCTTTTTATTCTACGCTTTCCACTTATAAATTTTACATGCCTTTGCCTTTCCTGTCAATACCCCGAATAGAAAAAGTTTTTTTCCTTTTTGCCGGCAGAAAATAGTTCGGCGTCCGTGTGAGGCAGAAAACAAGCCGCCGTAAATTCTTCCATGTAAGACGGGAAGGCGCTGAGTTCCACATATGTTATCGATTCAGCTATTTGTTTTGCTTTCTTCCTGGCGTCATCGCTTATAAGGCAAAGGTAAGCTCCTTTGAGGGAACTGTTGCCTATATAAATGAATTTTTCCTCTTCCAACACCGGCAGTAGGCCTATAGCTATTGAATTTTTTATATCAAGCTTTCTCCCTATACCACCAGCTATTATTATTTTCTCGATGTCCCTTGTATCCATAGCCAGGGTATTGAGCAGGGTTCTTATTCCTGCGTACACCGCTCCCTTTGCTCTGATGAAGTTGTCCAGGTCGATTTCGTTTATTGTTATATCGCGCCCGTCTTCAGTTTCATCCTTAAAAGCTACAACGTATTCGTAAACTTCCAGATCTTTATCAAACCTTATCCTTTCGGACTTTAAATTCGCGTTTATCTTTCCCCTCGGGTCTATAATTCCGCTCAAAAACATGGCTGCTATGAGGTCTATAAAGCCCGAACCGCATATTCCCCGGGGTTTGCCGCCTCCTATCACGCCGTAGGAGGGTTCAAACGTCCTTGCGTCTATCGTCACTTCATCTATGGCCCCCCGCATAGCCCTCATGCCGCAGCTCATCTCTCCCCCTTCAAAAGCAGGACCTGCAGAACACGCGCAAGCCACCATAACTTCACGGTTTCCGAAAACCAGCTCGCCGTTGGTGCCAAGGTCAATAAAAAGCACCTTCTCATCGCTTTTCCAAATCCCAGCCGCCAGTACTCCCGCGACGATATCTCCTCCGACATAACTTGCCACCCCCGGCACTATAAACACCGGCGCATCGGGATTTATACGAATTCCTACATCCCTAGCCTTAAGCGGCGGGTGGTTTCTGAATGCCGGTATATAAGGTTCCAGCCGTATGTTTTCCGCTTCCACCCCGAGAAGAAGATGGGCCATCGTGGTGTTTCCGGCAAAAACTCCGAAAACTATCTCTTCAGGATTTAAGCCGCTTCTTGCAGTCATTTCTTCAACAAGACGGTTTATCGTGCCGTCGATGATTGCACGATTTAGAGTTGAAAGGCCACCTTCTCTTGTAGAATAAATGATTCGACTGATGACGTCGGCCCCGTACTGAATCTGCAAATTGCCGGCACACGCCGACTCCTTTATTTTTCCCGTGTCGAGTTCCACCAGATTCGCCGCCACAGTAGTCGTCCCCACGTCAACGCTTATGCCGTAAAGGGGTTTATCCTCGTCAGAACCTCTAATATCTATTATCTCATATTCGTCCTTTTCTCCTTGCAGTACAACGTTTATTTCAAAACCATTCCGCCTGAGAGTTCCCGGCAGCTTCTTTAGCAAATCTAGAGAACACTTATAAGATGCAAAGCCTAGTCTTTTTTCAAGTCCCCTGCAAAGGCGTTCCCAGTCCGGGATGTTGTCGTCTAGCGTCGGAGGGGCTAAGTTGAGCTTTATTTTCTCAAACCCGCTTTTGATTGCCATCCCCGAAGCTTGCAGCATCCTTCGGGCCTTTTTTATCCATCCTTCTTCCTCTTCACCGGGAGTTAAATCCTCTACCAGCACATCGCTTGCTGCTTTAACTTCCTGAATTTCTACCACCATATCGCTCCGGACATACGTAAGGCACGCCAGGCATAAGCCTCTTTCATAATCTTCATCGGACAGCGCGGGAGATTTTTCATACGAATAATTCCCCTCGAGTATCTTTATGCGGCACTTCCCGCAGTGACCACTCCCGCCGCAGGGCGCGTCGATGAAAACTCCAGCCCTGCGGGCAGCTTCCAGTACAGTGGTACCTATTTTCACTTTTACGGTCCTGTTTTGAGGTTTGAACAATATGTTGCATCCATCCATGTTTTCACCTTTTCTCAAATTTAGAATAGCGCCGGGGACGGACCCTGATCGGCAGAATTTTACAGGGCCTTTCCCCGGCGGTTTACCTTTTTCACGGCTTACTTTAACAGCTCCGAGTATTCAACAGCATCCATCAGCCCTTCCAGATCGGCCGGGTCGCACATTTTAACCTTAATCATCCATCCCTTTTCATAGGGGGATTCGTTGACAAGCTCCGGACTTTCGGCCAGAACTTCGTTTACCTCTACCACCTCTCCGCTCACAGGAGCATAGAGGTCTGATGCAACCTTACCAGATTCTATACTCCCGAAAACCTCATCCTTTTTGATTCTGTCGCCAACCTCCGGAAGGTCCACGAATAGGACCTCCCCCAATTTTTCTTGGGCGTAATCGGTAATGCCGACAACGGCAATATCCCCTTCTACCCTTGCCCAGGTGTGTTCCTTATGGTACCTGATGTCGGATGGTAAATTCATAGCCAAAACCTCCAATCTACATAATTGGGTCCATAGTTAAAGCAGGATGACCTACTTTGTTCAAGAATTCTACTACCGAATCGGGGTCGGTTCCCACGGTTTCGTCTGCTATCATATCGGCGAAATTTTCAAAACCTATTTCCTTGCCCCTTTGATTCAACTTTTCTCTTAAGGCCTCTTTCAATTCCTTCGGCATCCAAACCAGCCTCTTTATTCCGCCTTCTGCCAGGAGGAATTTCCTGCTGGTTATATACTGCCTGCCCATACCCATAAAACCGGGGGTCTGGACGCCTCCTCCGGTGGTGGACGCCAATTCGCCGAAGGTCATGCCGAGGGGAGTCATTCCCGCATATTCCCTGTTTACTATTATCACGCCGTTGGCTTCGGGCATTACTCCGCATATACACTCGAAACAACCGCAGGAAGTCATAGGATTTTCCATAATCGAATAGATATTCACTTCTTTAGTGGCTCCGTGGGAAAGTTCCTGCACCGCCTTATTTATCGAATCCCAGGAACCCTTTATCTCGTCCTTACACTCTCCCTTTACAATTGGCTGGCACGGGCCTGTAGGATTGATTTCTTTTGTGGCCTTGGCGTCAAGCCAGCTTACAGCACCGCAGAGCCCCAATCTTTCCGGCGTCACTATACATACGTGTGCAGGTGCGAAGGACTGGCACAAAAGACAGGAGTAGAAGGTGTCCACGCTTTCATCGGTAAGTCCTGCGAGTCTTGCATCCCTGGCTTCGTATTTCGGCCTTGCAATTTCTTCGGCAAGTTTTATTACCTTTTCTTTGTCCGTGTAAATCTTGACCTGTACCTTATCAATAATGTTGCCAAACTCATCCAACATCTTGGCGTACAGCGCCTCTCCTATGTGGTGCAGCCTGAAACCGGCTTCGTACGTTGATTTGCTGATTCTAAGCCACATTATATCCCTCTGCCCTATATGCATTACGCCCTCTATATAGTTTAGGAAGTAATGTATCCGGCGCTCGATAACGGGTTCGAAATCTTCCTGCATGTTTTTGCCCGCAACTTCCACCAGAATCGCTAAAGGCAGCTTTCCGCCTTCGGGGGCGAGGGTATCTATGTCTGGACCTATCACCTCTATCCTATGATCCTCCACATCCGCCATATCCCGCATCCTTACCAGTTCCCAGGCAGGAGTTCTTCCACCGCCGAATTCTGCGAACATATCTTCTTTCCTTACTCTCTCTCCTTCAAAGGCAGCCGCAAATCCTACGGGTATAGGCACTTCGGTTATTTTTATCTTTATGCCCCGGGCCTCCAGAGAAGTGGGCACTATTTTGTCGTATTCCTTTTGCACTATAAGGTAATGGGGCACTTCCTGCACATCCTGGTCGGTAATCACTGGAAATCCGAGGGCTATGGCACCTGCACCGGCGGATACGACAAGTTCGCTCAAGCTCCCCAGGGCGTTTACGAAAGCCGGCACTCTTTCTCTGGTGTACTTTAATAGTTCCTCCAGATTGCCGGCAGGTACCGCGCCGAATATGAGGGCCGCCCTTATTGCAACAGTCACCACGTGGATTACGGAAGTCACATCATACCCCAGGGGCACAACGCGGAGTTCAAGCCCCATTTTTACTTTGGCCTCCAAGGCCTGGTCGATTATTTTCCCAACCAAGAAAACGAGAAGACCTTTGTTCTGGTAATCTTTAATGACTTTAGCCGCTTCTTGTGCAGAAGGTGCTTCACCAATTACAACCGCTACACCCGGTATATCTCCGGTGACCAGCGGCACGCCCAGGGAACGGATTACCGCATCGGAAATGAACCCGACGCATGGCTCGCTGTAAGGTTTTTCTTCCACGGCATATTTGCACGCCTCAATTATTTCCGCAGAAAGCGCCGTAGCAAGCCCGGCGTTCAAAGCTTTTTCCAGGTTTTGTTCGGGCACTATCAGGCTTTCGACGATGGAAAGGGCATCCCGGAGTTCGCCCAGAGTTCCTATCTTTTTTCCGGTCGCCGCATATATGGCAGGAAGGCCGTATGCAGTCTCGGGAAATGCCACCTTGGCGTCGCTTCCCTTTTTCTCGATTGCTGCTGCGACAGCAGCCTTCGCGGCTTCAAGGGCCTGGTTAGACCCTTTAAAAATGATGTCAAAAAGCGCCATAATGACCACTCCTTTCGTTTCTTTTCTATAAATCAAGATAAGAATCGCAGTACAGGTTCCATCCCTTTATAACTTCGGCCGTTTTAATAACATCCATCAATAATTTGTTTAGAGGGTTGATGATGGCGGAACTCAACCCGCACTGAATTGCCATCGAGCAAAATACCGCCTCGATAAGGCCCCTTATCTCTTTGGGGCATCCGTTGGATACATTGCTCAAACCGCCGGTGGTCTTCAGCCCCATTTCCGAAATCTGCCTTACGGCATCGAGCACTTCCTGCTGCTTTTCCTGCATTCCCTTTACCACGACGAACAGAGGGTCAAATAGTATATCTTCGGGATTCAATCCAACCGCTATCGCCTTATCGAGAATTTCGGTACAGTAAGCTATGCGCTCTTCGTTATCCCTCGGTATGCCTTCCTTGGCGCACAATCCTATTACCATCGCACCGTATTCGGCAGCCACTTCCAGCATGCCAATCCTCGAGCCGGCGTCGGCTGAATTTATAATTGCCTTGCCGGGTTTCGGGTCGTACACCTTGAGTCCTGCCTCGATGGCCTTGGTATTTGCGGTATCAAGGCAAAGCGGCGTATTTGGAAATTCGCTCTGCAGGAGCTTCACTACCCACGGCATGAGTTCCTCCCCGTCTTTCTCGGCAGGCCCTATGTTGACATCCAGGTAATGAGCTCCGGCTTCAATTTGCTCCCTAGCCCTTGCTATTATGGGCTCGGGGTCCCTTTCCTGGAGGGCCTTCCTTATCACTGGGGAAATGACGTGAATCCTCTCGCCTATCGTAAGAAATCTTGCCATACCTACACCTCCGCTAATTTAGGACACCTTTTTGTCCGCATAATCTCTGAGGAACTTGGGCAGCAATGCCGCTTCATCCGGGCCAACCACCACTTTCCAGCCGGGCAGTTCGTCTTCGATGTCGGCTTTCAGCACCGCCACCTTTCCCGGTATTACAATCTCCCTGGTCTTCAGTTTCTCTTCTACGGCAAAATCTTTTACAGCTTTTGCTATTGACTTGCCGCTGAGTTTGCCAGAAGCCCAGGCGGTAAGCACCGAATATCCGCCGGCATCTGGAATCAGCATCCAGCTAGGTATTTTTGACCTTTCAACTTCGCCAGACACAATAAAATACGTAAGTGCAAAGTCAACGGTGACAAGAAGCGGCGAATTTTCATCGGCGGAACCTATCTTGTAAAGGCCCTGCTCGACCTTCATCGGCCTTTGCGGATCGGTATAGATGTTTTGCCTCAACGCAAAAAGCGGTAAGGCCAGGGAATAATCAATATCATCCAGCACTATCACTGATGCGTATTTTTCAACAAACAGCGTGGCCATCGCAAGCTGCATCATTTTATCCTTCGAAAGCAAATTTACGAAAACCAATGTTGGATAACCTAAGGTTCTGTCCTGGGACAGCAAAGCAGTTCGCCTTATATTGACCACGTCATCGAAAGTTTGCTTCAACGTGCCGCTTTCGGTGCTAAGCAGTAATTCACGGTAACCCAGGTTCTGGATTTTCTGAACAAGATTGTAGAGCTTTTCCTGGTCGGGTGCTGTAACGCCAAGCAAAAGGCCGTGTTGCTTCGCCAGTTCGACCATAGCTTCGCAGTTTTGTTCATCGGCGCCGAACAGAATCGGGCCTGACTCCTTACATTCTTCAACGGCTGCCCTTGCAATTTCCGGGTCGGACGTTATTATCATGGGGACAGCCTTCTTGCAACCATCCTTGACTTTCTTTATAAGGGAAAGAAAGGTGTCTTTATTACCGCTTTCGCACTTCAAGGCCGCTATTTCGACGTACATTTCTTCGTTAATCCTGACGTAATTTACCTTGTTCATGCGAGCTATTTTACCCTGTATTTCCTCTTCGCTCATGGCATCGGAGAATAAAACGGCAAACCTGGGCCTATTGACGAAGGTTTTTTCGTGTCTGAAGAGGACCGTCTCTCCTCCAAGGTTATAGCACTTATCGCCCGCGCCGAATTTTACGG
Source organism: Tepidanaerobacteraceae bacterium (assembly GCA_030446005.1). Classification (GTDB taxonomy): domain Bacteria; phylum Bacillota; class Thermosediminibacteria; order Thermosediminibacterales; family Thermosediminibacteraceae; genus Fervidicola. The sequence goes on from JASUSP010000017.1 coordinate 34,809, forward strand.
TCCTCATCGGAGGAGCTGTTGCTTCCGAAAGTCTTGCCTTAGCATCATCGGACATGTAGGGGCACTTCCCTGCCTCAACAGCCCCTTGAGCCAGCTTCATCGCAAAAGCAAGACATGTAGGAAAACCGCATTCTTTACAATTTTTCTTAGGCAATAGCTTGTATATATCCATTCCGGTCAAAGCCATCTTCAATCTCTCCCTTTTTGTTTTCTAAATCAAGCAATTGATGAATTCCCTGAGAACTTGCAGGGACCTCGGATGCCTCAAAATCACTGCATTGGCCCCCGCTACAAGAACACCCACAGCTGTAGAAATTTCAACGGCAATTCCTCTTTCTTCCTGATTGCCCCATTCGGGGACGTCGTCCTCCGTAGCCACAGATTCCTTTACCTTCCAGGTTTCGAAGGAGACCGGCATAATTATCGGCATCTGAAGGGTGGTGTCGTTCTGGTCCAGGGCGGCGAGCCTTATCCTGTCCAGGGTTGTTACCACGTACTCGAATCCGTACCCCACCGCGGAACATCCTGGATTCATCAGCATCTTTTCGGGTTTCACCCCTAGCTGCATTAAAAGAATGTTGAGCTGTTTTGCCAGGTTAAGGTCCACCGAAGACTCCGCCACCACTATGTTGCCGTACGCCAGACCTACCGCCGCGCCTACTTCCTTGTAATTGCCCTCCACCGCCGAAAGAAAGGCAATATTTTTTTCAGGGAGCGCTTCCGCAACCTTAGTAAATATTTTTCCGTTTTTCTCGTTGGAGTCGCATCCCGCTATTACAAGAGGAAGATTTACAGCTTCAGCTACTTCTTTTGCAACTAAAGCGCATTCCTCAGGGCTTTTATCGCCCGCGTCCTGGTTCGCTCCGACTAATCTCAGGCAAATAAAGTCAGGGCTGTATTTTTCCTCCACGTACTTTGCCCATTCTGCGGGCTTTCGGGCCTTGTCGCCCAGCTCGTTTACGATTGTCGCAGGCCAGCTTTCGGGGTATACATCCCAAATCTCCATACCTAACGCGGGTTTATGACCAGTATCTCCGTCAAAACTATAAAAAGGAAGTACCGATTCACCTCCCAGCTTCAAGTTCTCCCCCAAGGTCACTTCCCTTATCTTACCTGTAAACTTTTGAACTGGTTTTTTGTACGCCATGCCATTCGCCTCCGTTTTAGGCCATCAGGGCCTTTTTTCTCGTTTCGATTCTGGGAAGAAGGATATTGTCGAGGATTTCACGGTAAGCCGATAAAGCTTTATTTCCTCTGGATATCTTCACAAGAGGTATTCCCCTGTTGTCGAAATCGAAGATCTCTTCATCAAGAGGAACAGTTCCGGCAAGAGAAAGATTATAGCGTTTTACTGCATCCAAAATTTCCTCAGTAAGTCCTTTTTCTGGAACTCGGTTTATTATCAGAAAAAGCTCGCCAACATCGAGTTTTAGTTCTTCTATGAGGCCTTTGATTCTATAAGCAGCTTCCACACCTCTTTTCGAGCATTCGCTGACCGCAAACATGAGGTCAACTTTTCTTGTCGTGCCCCTGCTCAAATGTTCCAGGCCCGCTTCGTTATCTATCACAATAAAATCGTAGGAATTAGAAAGTCTGTCGGTAGCTTCCCTCAGCACGCCATTGGCGAAACAGTAACACCCCCTCCCTTCCGGCCTCCCCATAACGAGAAGGTCGTACCCCCTTGCCTCCACAATGGCCTGCTGCAGCCGGAAATTCATATATTCGGCCCTCGTCATTCCTCCGGGGAAAATTCCCTCTTGATTGTTTTTAACTTCTTCTTTTATATCGCCAAGCGTAGATTCCACTTCGACACCAAGGACCGAATTTAGATTGGAGTTAGGGTCTGCGTCCACCGCCAGCACAGTGCCCAGTTTTTTTTCAACCAGGTAAGCTACGGTAAATCCAGCCAGTGTTGTCTTTCCGGTACCTCCCTTACCCGCAAATCCTATGGTGTAAGCCATGACAACCATCTCCCATCATGCGCTGTGTATTGACATGCCGTGCACATCGTGCAGGGCTTCCATGACCGCCTCGCTGAAAGTCGGGTGCGAGTGGATAATTTTGCTCAATTCTTTTACAGGAATTCCAGAGCTTATGGCCGGTATTATCTCGTGCACCAGGTCCGTGGCGTTCGGACCCATAATTGCTGCGCCCAGGATTTTATCCGTGTCCTCGTCGGCGATTATCTTGGCAAAGCCGGTTAT
>JASUSP010000075.1 GCA_030446005.1 Tepidanaerobacteraceae bacterium
AATCTACGTCGACCCCAAGGGGACCTCCAAGACCTGTCCGAAGTGCGGGAATGCTTCCCGGTATAACCGTAAGACCCAAGGCTGGTTTAGATGCGTAAAGTGTGGATACCAATCTGATGCGGACAGGGTGGGGGCAATAAACATAGCCGCGAAAGCGCTCGATGCTCTTGGGGCATGACCCCGGGAGAAAGGGGAGTGTGACACCCCTTAAGGCCAAGGTGATGATCCGGGTCATCCGGGGAATGCTGGCTAACCTGCGGCGTGTGCCGCCGTCCCACGGTGGGATGCCCCCTAATTCATTAGGGGGAGGATGTCACAAATGGGATTACCTGAACCTAGGCATTGTTTAGATAGCTCTTCTAAAAGAAACTTTATTTTTTTAAGATCCTTAATTTTTGATTCAATTTCTTTGATTTTGTTATTAGTAAATTGTAGAATTTCTTCCGAATCAAATTTCTTATCATTATCAGATATCAATAGAAGTTTTTTTATTTCAGAAAGTGTAAATCCTAATTCCTGAGATCGTTTTATAAATTTAATTCGCTCAACGATTTCCAAAGGAAATTTGCGATAACCTGATTCAGTTCTAGGTGGCTCTGGAATTAGTCCGCACCTTTCATAATATCTAACAGTTGTAATATTAACATTAGAGGCTTTAGCTACTTCACTTATAGATAAATCTTTCATTTTTATCACCTTCTATCATTAATTATAAACCCTGCACCAAAGTGTAGAGTCAAGGGAAACTAATTTTTTTCGGCTTCACCTTCAAACATATTTTACAAAACGTGGTGCAGAATTTCAGAAATCAGAGGATATGCGAATTGGTATACTAATTACCGCAATGAAGTTGAAATGAATGTTACGCACAATCCCTTGAGAAATAAGGGATTGCAAAGGTATAATTATACTTGTAACAATGCCTTTATGTGTTATATATTACCGCAACCGTTGCGGTAAAAGGAAGACTGGCTATGGGCAGGATAAATAAAATATTAACGATCCTTTTACGTGCAGATAAACCTGTAACCGTGGATTATATTGCGCAAAAGTTAGGCGTTTCCAATAAAACGGTCAGAAATGATTTAAAGCATCTGGAAGAAATGCTCCGCGAAGAGGGGTTCAAGCTTTGCAAAAAATCGGGAGTAGGGGTTTTCATCGCAGGCGATGAGTCGAAAAAGCAAAAACTAAAGGCAGAGCTTCTTCCCGAAATTGCAGCGGGTGATTACTCTCCGGAGTTCAGGGTAAACTATATTTTGAAGCGGCTTCTTACGGCGGAAAGCGATGTTTCGATTAAAAAACTGGCGGACGAACTTTTCGTAAGCCGGGCTACGATATATAAAGACCTGGAAAAAGTGGAGGAATGGCTGAAAGCACACTCGCTAAAGCTCATCAGGAAGCCCAATTGCGGCCTCAAGATAGAAGGGTCCGAATATCAGTGGAGAAATGCCATCGCAAGTTTGATAGCCGAGACGAAAAGTTCCGGAGAGTTAAAGCAGCTGCTCCTGTCTTCCGATCCGAGCATAATCGATTATATAACTCTGTCCCAACTTAAAGCCCTGGCGGATATGGATTACATTAGGCTGAAACGAATAGTAAAAAAGTGCGAATCGGATTTCGGGCTTCGCTTTGTAGAGGAAGCATCCTTAAGCCTTATGATCCACATTGCTATCGCAGTAAAAAGGCTAAAGCAGAATAAGTACGTAGAACTTTCAAAAGAGGTGCTGGATTCCCTGAGGGAAAAGGAAGAGTATAAGATTGCGGCAAAGCTTACCGAAGAAATAGAAACCAATTTTGACATAAAATTTCCTCCTTCGGAGATAGGATATATCGCCCTTCACATACTGGGGTCGAAAATACTGAAATCAAACGTTGAACTTGATGACCTTAACTTAGGCGAAGACAGTGGTGAACTGGCTGACCGGATGGCCCGGGAGATAATAGAAATAGCCGAGAATATCTTGGGTGTAGATTTGAAAAGCGACAAGCAGCTTTACAACGGCCTTAGGCTTCATCTGAGGCCGGCGGTAAACCGGCTAAAATACGGATTTACCTTGAGAAATCCCATTTTGGACCAGATCAAAGAACAGTATCCTGAAGTCCTGGGGGTAGCGTGGATTGCAAGCCTTGTCTTTGAAAAATACTTGGGCATAAAAGTGAAAGAGGAAGAGATAGGCTATATAGCATTGCATATCGGAGCCGCTCTCGAGCGGGCCAAAAAACCTTTAAAGGCACTGGTGGTGTGTACGAGCGGGATCGGCACCTCACAGCTCCTGGTAGCCAAGTTGGAAAGGAATTTTCGCATAGAAATAGAGGGTGTGGTGTCCACCCAGGATTTGAAAGATTATCCTTTGCAAACGGTGGATATCATCATATCGACCGTGCCCTTAGAAGTGTCAAAACCTTATATCTTCATATCTCCCCTCCTCACGGAAAATGATCTGGAGCGGCTGAACTCCTTTATTTCGGAGATTCGAAGGGGCCAAAAGCTTCGGGAGATTAAAGCAAGGACAGGGCAGCCTTCTGAAAAAGATAAAAATTTTATACCAAAGGAAATTTTAGGGTTTAGAATATTTTTGCCAACGGTTGAAGAAGTTTTGAGGTATGCTTCTTGTAAGCTCATTGAAAAAGGTGTGGTAAAGGAGGGGTATCTTAAGGATTTGCTGAAGCGTGAGCGCATATCGCCTACAGCCGTAGGGTCGGGTGTTGCAATCCCCCACGGGACTCCGGAACTGGTCAACAAAACGGCAGTCGGCGTCATAACTTTGGAAAAGCCCGTAAAATGGGGGCAGGACATGGTGGATGTGGTTTTCGTGCTGAACATTTCTAAGCATGAGATCAGCAAAGCCCGGTTCATATTGAAAAACCTTTATGAAGTAATAGATAACAAAGAAAAACTGGACTACATTAGAAAGGCAAAGACCGCTGAAGAGATTATTGGAATAATGGGGGAGAATACAAATGCTTCTTAATGATGAAATGATCTGTATGGATTTGGATGCAAAATCAAAAGAAGACGCAATAAGGCAGCTTGCAATGATTGCCGCTGATGCGGGAAAACTAGTTTCAATAGAAGAATACATCGAAAGCGTTCTTGCAAGGGAAAGGACCTATACCACGGGAGTGGGAAACGGCATAGCTATTCCCCATGGAAAGAGCAAGGCGGTAAGGGAAACCTTTATAGTTTTTGGAAAATCGGGAAAGGGGGTGGAATGGGAGGCGCTCGATGGAAAACCGGTTCATTTGATCTTTTTGCTCGGCGTTCCCGAAGCGGCAGATAACGAGCATTTGAGGATTCTTTCACAAATTTCCCGCAAGCTGATGAACGAAAACTTTGTAGAGCATTTGAAAAAATCCAAGTCGAAAGAAGAAGTGCTCCAAGCTTTTAAGGATTTTAACGGAAGCTAAAAATCTAATTAGGGGGTTTTGCGATGAAGGACGAACTTAAAAAAATTAGGGAGTATTTGATGACCGGCGTTTCCTATATGATCCCGGTAGTGGTAATAGGCGGTGTCTTGATAGCATTTTCCATTGCGCTGAGCGGAGTGCAGGAAGGAAAAGGGGCTGTTGTGACGAATCCTCTGCTTCAGAGCATGATGGACATAGGAACTGCTGCGTTTTCGATGATGGTCCCGGTGCTTGCAGGATTTATAGCTTACGGCATAGCCGATAGGCCCGGTATTGCCCCCGGCCTTGTGGGCGGCGTTCTTGCCAATCAGCTTAAAGCGGGATTTTTAGGCGGCATTATAGCTGGTTTCATAGCGGGCTATGTGGCCCGGTGGATTAAAAGCTGGAATGTTCCCAAAAACCTGAGGCCCATCATGCCGATATTCGTGATTCCTCTATTGACTTCTCTTGTTGTGGGTTATTCGATGATCTACGTGATAGGGTCGCCGATAAGCAATATCATGGAAGCGATGACCAATTGGCTGAGGACCATGAGCACCGGCAACGCGGTGGTGCTGGCGATGATTATGGGAGCGATGATAGCCTTCGACATGGGTGGCCCGGTGAATAAGGTTGCTTTCCTCTTCGGAGCAGCGATGATTTCGGAAGGAATTTATACCGTGATGGGCCCCGTAGCCGTGGCTATCTGCGTACCACCGCTAGGCATGGGAGTTGCCACGTTGCTTGCGCCCAAGAAATATACCACTGCCGAAAGGGAAGCGGGACTCGGCGCGCTGGCCATGGGCATGATAGGGATTACCGAAGGGGCAATTCCCTTTGCGGCAGCGGACCCGTTGAGGGTCATACCATCCATAATGATAGGTTCTGCCGTAGGAGCTGCCGTCGCCGCTATAGGTAAGGTAGGGGACCATGCGCCCCACGGCGGTCCCATAGTGCTTCCGGTGGTGGACAATAAGCTGATGTTCATAGTTGCCATTTTAATAGGTGTTGCCGTGACGGCGATGCTTGTCAACTTTTTGAAAAAGCCGGTGGCAGAAGAGGAATAAAAAAGGACCCCCGAAGGGGCCAAATTGAGATAGCGTGCATCAATTTAATGATACACCAATGGATTTAATTTTTCAAAACTCAACTATAGGGAGTGAATGACTATGAAAATTGTAGCAGTTACTTCGTGTCCGACGGGTATCGCCCACACTTATATGGCAGCTGAAGCACTGGAAAAGGCCGCTAAAAAAATGGGCCACACGATTAAAGTCGAGACCCAGGGTTCCATAGGCATAGAAAATAAGATAAGCCAGAAAGAAACGTCGGAAGCGGATGTAGTTATATTTGCCGCCGATGTGGCGGTGAAGGACGAGGATAGGTTTAGCGGAAAGCCCATACTAAAAGTGGAAGTCCAAAAGGCCATTAAAAACGCCGCGGAAGTTATAAAGGAAGCCGAGGCAATGGTCGAAAAATAAAAATAGCTCCTGAAATGGCGCCCGCCTTTAAGGCGGGCTTTTCTATACTACCCTACAGGAGCACATCTTTCCCTTCAGTGCGATGCCGGCTTTCACGATATTATTAATTCCCCTGTCCTTTAAATCCGCGTCGTATTTTTTATTTTCAATCTGTTCCAGCGCTTTTAATGCGTCTTTTGCAAGGTCCTCTTCTTCGGATACTTTAAACTCCATTATCATTGCCCTGGGAGTTTCTCTATCGATTATGACCACATCATACCTGCCGAAACCGCTTTCCCTTTCTGATTTTGCCTCGAAACGCTCGTAAGTTTCTTTCCACGAATTTGTCTTGGCGTCTTTAAATATTATATGTATGACCGGGTATTTGTTCATGTGTTCCAAAGCAACGGGATCTTTTTCAATTTTTAACCCTTTGAAAAGATAGGAGTAATCTCTTTCGTTGGAGAAGAAATATTTAATCATGGAGAAATTGAGGCTTTTTCCGAACCAAACCGCGGTCGTGCCCCACGGTGGAAACGTTTTTAAAGAAAAGCTGATAGCCTCCTGTTTTGTCGGCAATGGCTTTGGGAAATCCGCGGGATTGATACAGATAAAAGAACTGGGGACACTGGAGACGCCCATCATCCTTACCAATACGTTATCCGTCGGGACCGCCGCTGACGCCTTGGTGGAATACATGCTTTCCTCAAACGAGGATATCGGAGTCACCACAGGCACTGTAAACCCTGTGGTGCTGGAATGCAATGACGGCTATCTCAATGACATCAGGGGGAATGATAATGCGGACTGAGGATTCTCTGGACTGCCAAAATCCGCGTACCAAGACTATAGCAAACAGGGGCCTGTCAAACGATGTAAATGATCAGAAGTTATCGACCTGTAAGCATGAAGGAGGTATTTATGATTAAAAACCACCTGCTTTTTATTGTGCAGGTGGTTTTTCCTGCATTTATTTATACATTGTAAGAGTGACATCGGGAACCTCACGGGTGCGCGGGGTTTTGCACCATGTTTTCGGTTGGCGGTTGAGCGCGCGCAATACAAGAGCGTACGAGTAGGGTAGTGGTAGCAAGAATCCGGCAAACGGCAGTGCGAGAAGTTCCACTATTGCCAGCAGTTTTCTTAACATTCCTCTATCTTTCATGTACTTCAGGTAGCGAAAATAGATGTAATAGGTGAATCCCACGTAGATGAACACAAAAGATTTTAGTAAGTAGTTTATGTATCCGGGAATTGCAACGGGTTTGACCCATCCTTTCAAACTCAATAAAAGGATTACCGGAGGTATAAGCACTGCGAGCTGATACAAAATCCACTCTATCTCGCCTTTCAAAAGCAGTGTCTTTAAAATACGATTCTTTTTCGAAAGGTCGTAAGTGAAGGCGTTTTTAAACTTCTCGATAACCTGGATGTGACCCGAAGCCCACCTCAAGCGCTGGCGGAAGAAGGCTCTGTAAGTTTGAGGTGTCTGTTCGGTGCTGACGTAAGGGAAATATTCCGGCCACGCATCCCGTTCTAAAAAAGCTCTCACGCCTATTTCCAGGTCTTCCGTGAGTGCGTTATAGTCAAATCCCCCTATTTCGCGCAAAAGCCTCGACTCTATGAAAAGGTTCGTTCCTCCAACAAAGGGAAGTTGCCTCATGAGTACCGGTAGGTACCATTCATGGGCTAAAGCCTGGTAAAGGGATGCGATTTTTGTAATAGGGCTTAGGAAAAAGAAGTTCCTAACTTGAAAAACCGGTCCCTGCCATATTAGGTTCTTTTTGTCGGAAACCAGCCACCGGTAAGCTATGTAAAGCAACACGTCTAGTTCGGGATGACTTTCGGCGTCATAGAATCCGCAAATATCGGAATTTTTATCTATGAAGGCCAGCCCGTAATTAAGCGCCCTTCCTTTGGTAGAAGGAACGGCTTTCCCGGTCAAAGTGCCGCCGTAGTAGCCGTCAAAATCGTACGGCACGATCACGTGTTTTAAAACGGGGACGTTTTTCCTTTTCATAAATTCCTGAATTTTTGCTTCCACCACCTGCTGGGTCGTTACGGAAGCGCCTTTTTGTAACTCCTTTTCATCGGTTATAATTATTATTTCAAGTAAGTTGGATGGGTAGTTTAACCTCGATAAATGTTCAATCGTTTGACCGATTACTTCCGCCTCTTCCCGCGCAGGTACCAGGATGGAAAACATCGGAAGCTTTTTTTTCCTTTCTCTCGCTATTTTTTTCAATTCAAAAAGCGTTATGGTTCGTCTTTTGCGCCAGTAATGCTTTCTTGCATAATTTTCCCAAAGAAAGTAGCGCAGGAAAAGAAAAAAGAAGAAAATATATAGCCCAACTGTGAAGAGATATATTTTTTCTGGGAGTCCCATCTTATCCCCCCTGGTATAGTCGCGAATTGACTCGCCCGAAGAAATACCAAATACATTATATACTTCAAAAGGCTTAAAAGGAACCTGAATCCGTGATTATTAAATTCCAAAAAACCTTGTACGAGTAAGAAAAAAGTAGTAAAATCAAGTAAGGGGACAAAAAACGCAATAGAAAAAACT
>JASUSP010000018.1 GCA_030446005.1 Tepidanaerobacteraceae bacterium
GCTGATAGCGCCGATAGCGATGGAAGAAGGCCTTCGTTTTGCTATCCGCGAGGGTGGCAGGACAGTAGGGGCCGGCGTGGTGACCGAGATAATTGAATAGAGAAAAGAGGAAACTAAAGCCAAGGAGGGAGAAAAGTGGCCCGACAGAAGATCAGAATACGCCTGAAGTCTTACGACAGCGGGATACTGGATAAGTCGGCTCAAAAGATAGTGGAAACGGCAAAACGCACCGGGGCCAAAGTTTCGGGCCCCATTCCACTGCCCACCGAAAGGAGTCTCATAACCATATTGAGAGCTCCTCACAAGTATAAGGATTCTAGGGAGCAGTTTGAGGTAAGGACCCATAAGAGGCTCATAGATATTCACGAACCGACTTCGAAAACCGTTGATGCTCTTATGAGGCTTGATTTACCTGCAGGAGTTGATATAGAAATCAAGCTGTAATTTTGATTGAGGAGGTGGTAAGGATGGCCAAAAAGGCTATACTGGGCATAAAATTGGGGATGACGCAGATTTTCAATGAAGCGGGAGAAGCCGTGCCGGTTACCGTCGTGGAAGCTGGCCCCTGTGTGGTTATACAGAAAAAGACTCCGGAAAACGATGGATACAGCGCCCTGAAAGTGGGCTTCAAGGATGTGAAAGAAACAAGACTCACAAAACCGGTGCTGGGTCAGTTCAAAAAATACCAGTTAAAGCCGAAAAAATACATCAGAGAGCTGAAAATGGACGACATTGACAAATACAATGTCGGCGATGAGATAAAAGTTGACATTTTCGAACCCGGCGAGAGGGTGGACGTTACCGGTATTACTATCGGTAAAGGTTTTGCCGGCGGCGTAAAAAGGTGGAATTTCAACCGGGGTCCCATGTCCCACGGCTCCATGTATCACAGGCGGCCCGGTTCTGGCGGTGCTACCGACCCGGAAAGGGTCTTCAAGGGCAAGAGGATGCCAGGCCACCTGGGGCATGAAAAGGTAACTGTACAGAACCTGGAAATAGTGAAGGTGGACCCTGAAAGAAATCTACTCCTTATAAAAGGTTCAGTGCCCGGTACGAGAAAATCGCTGCTTTACATCAAGAGCACGGTAAAGAGCTAAACCTAAGAAGAAAGGAGGAGCCCAATGCCAAAAGTAGCTTTGTACAACATGCAGGGCCAGCAAATAGGAGAAGTAGAGCTTTCCGACAGTGTTTTCGGGGTTGAGGTAAAACCTGAAGTCATGCATCAGGTAGTGGTAAACTACCTGGCAAATCAGAGGGTCGGCACAGCTTCCACCAAAACCCGCGGAGAAGTCAGGGGAGGAGGCCGTAAGCCCTGGAGGCAGAAGGGCACCGGTCGGGCAAGGCACGGAAGTATCAGGTCGCCCCTTTGGAGAAAAGGTGGTATCGTGTTTGGCCCGAAACCCCGCTCTTATAAATATACCCTGCCCAAAAAACTAAAGAGGCTCGCGCTGAAGTCTGCTCTGAGCGCGAAAGTCAGAGATAATGAAATAATTGTTGTAGACAAGTTGACGATGGATGTTCCCAAAACCAAGGAAATGGTAAAAGTTCTAACAAACCTCAACGCCAACACCAAATCTCTCATAGTGCTTGAGAGTCCCGATATTAACGTGGTCAAATCTGCCCGCAACATACCGGGGGTAACCACCACCACGGCGAATACCCTGAACGTCTACGATATCCTCAACCATGAAAAGCTCATAATGACAATGGATGCGGTAAAGCGGGTAGAGGAGGTGTACGCATGAGCAAAGATCCGCATGACATAATAATTCGTCCATGGATTACCGAAAAATCCATGGCGATGAAAGAGCAAAGAAAATACACTTTTGTGGTTCACCCCGATGCAAACAAGACCGAAATTAAAAACGCTGTAGAGGCTATTTTCGGGGTAAAGGTAGAAAAGGTAAACACTATGAACGTAAGGGGCAAGAAAAAGAGGGTAGGCATTCACGAAGGCAAGCGCCCCGATTGGAAAAAAGCAATAGTTACCCTGAAAAAGGACAGCAAACCTATTGAGTTCTTCGAGAGCTTATAAGGAAGCAGCAACAAGGGGATGTTACGGCAAGTAGAACTGCAGACTGGAAAAGGAGGGATAACAGGTGGGTATAAAAAAGTTTAAACCCACATCGCCGGGCGTAAGATTCATGACAGTCTCCACCTTTGAAGAAATAACAAAGAAAGAGCCAGAAAAATCGCTGGTAGAGATTCTAAAGAAAAAAGCAGGCCGCAACATGCAGGGAAGGATTACCGCAAGACACCGGGGCGGCGGCCACAAGAGAAAGTACAGGATAATAGATTTCAAACGGGACAAAGACGGCGTTCCGGCTAAAGTGGCGGCTATAGAATACGACCCGAACCGTTCCGCGAGGATAGCGCTTTTGCACTACAAGGACGGGGAAAAACGTTATATACTGGCTCCGGTAGGACTAAAGGTGGGCGATATAGTAGAATCGGGCCCCAATGCAGACATCAAGCCGGGTAACGCGCTCCCGCTTTCTCACATACCTGTGGGTACCATCGTCCACAACGTTGAACTTTATCCCGGGAGAGGCGGCCAGCTGGCAAGGGCGGCTGGTGCGGCGGCTCAGGTGATGGCAAAAGAAAACGGGTTTGCGACACTCAGGCTGCCGTCCGGCGAAATGAGGATGGTACCAGAAGAATGCAGGGCAACGGTCGGGCAGGTTGGAAACCTGGAACATGAAAACATCACCATTGGCAAAGCCGGGCGGTCAAGGTGGCTCGGGAGAAGACCTCATGTGCGCGGTTCTGCCATGAACCCGGTAGACCATCCGCATGGCGGTGGCGAAGGAAAAGCCCCGATTGGCCGCAAGCATCCCGTCACACCGTGGGGCAAACCTACATTGGGCTACAAGACTCGCAAAAAGAACAAGCCGTCGGATAAGTACATTGTTAAGCGCCGCAAATAACCGGTGAAAGGAGGTAGAATAATGGGTCGCTCTGCAAAAAAGGGCCCCTTTGTGGACCCCAAACTGCTGAAGAAAATAAGGGCGATGAACGAAAAAAAGGAAAAAAAGGTAATTAAGACTTGGTCTAGAGATTCAACCATAATTCCTGAGATGGTGGGACACACTATAGCGGTTCACGATGGAAGGAAACACGTTCCCATATATATAACCGAAGACATGGTTGGCCACAAACTTGGAGAGTTTGCCCCCACCAGGACTTTTAGGGGTCACGGTGAGCATACGGAAAGGTCGACCGCATTGAAGTAAACACCGGGTAAAGGAGGTTAGTTAAGGTGGAAGCCAGGGCACAGGCGAGATACGTCAGAATCGCTCCGAGAAAAGTTAGGATTGTCTTGGACCTCATAAGGGGCAAAAAAGTCGATGAGGCCTTGAATATCCTGCAGTTTACACCCAAAAGGGCATCTAAGATAGTGGCAAAACTGATTCGCTCGGCGGTAGCTAATGCCGAAAACAACCACAATATGAATCCTGATGCACTGTACATCTACAGGTGCTATGCGGACCAGGGACCAACGCTCAAGAGATTCAGGGCAAGGGCATTTGGCAGAGCAGCGATGATACGCAAGAAAACCAGCCACATTACGGTGGTATTAAAGGAAAAGGAGGGATAAAATTTGGGCCAAAAGGTACATCCGCACGGACTGAGACTTGGAATCATTAGAGATTGGGACTCCCGGTGGTACGCGGAAAAGAACTTTGCCGACCTGGTGCTGGAAGATTACAATATCCGAAAGCTCATCAAGAACAAGTTTTATGCCGCAGGAATATCTAGAATCGAAATAGAAAGGGCGGCAAACCGCGTCCGGGTTACTATAAATACCGCAAAGCCCGGTATGGTCATAGGAAAGGGCGGCACCGGCGTGGAGGAGCTCAGACGCGAGCTTGAAGCCATGACCGGCAAACAGGTGGCCGTGAACGTGGTGGAAATTAAGGAGCCCGACTTGGATGCCCAGCTGGTGGCGGAAAACATAGCGGCCCAAATCGAGCGCCGGATTTCCTATCGCAGGGCCATGAAGCAGGCAATTGCAAGAGCTCTCAAGGCCGGAGCGAAGGGTGTAAAGACGATGGTCAGCGGAAGATTGGCGGGTGCTGAAATCGCAAGGACCGAATGGTACCGCGAAGGCACGATTCCGCTGCAAAAGCTCCGCGCCGATATAAGTTATGGCTTTGCCGAAGCCCATACCACTTACGGGCGCATAGGCGTGAAGGTTTGGATATACAGGGGCGACGTCCTCCCCACGAAGAAGGAGGAAAAACAGGCGGAAGGAGGAGAGGCCAATGTTAATGCCGAAGCGGGTAAAGTACAGGAAACAGCAGCGCGGCACAATTAAAGGCAAGGCCACTCGCGGCACCGAGGTTACCTATGGCGAATACGGACTGCAGGCCCTTGAACCGGCATGGATAACCAGCAGCCAGATAGAAGCAGCGAGAATTGCCATAACCAGGTTTGTGAAAAGAGGAGGAAAGGTCTGGATAAAGATATTTCCCGACAAACCCGTGACGAAGAAGCCCGCGGAAACCCGTATGGGTAGCGGCAAGGGCTCTCCGGAATACTGGGTTGCGGTGGTAAAGCCAGGACGGATACTTTTTGAGCTGGCGGGAGTTCCGGAAGATGTGGCAAAAGAAGCCTTGACACTTGCCTCCCACAAGCTACCGATAAAGACCAAGATAGTGAAACGTGAAGGGATAGGCGGTGATACAAATGAAGGCTAATAAGATAAGGGAATTGTCAGACCAGGAATTGATTCAGAAGCTTAAGGACTTAAAAAGCGAACTTTTTAATCTTAGGTTCCAGTCGGCCACGGGCCAGCTGGACAACCCCAAGAGAATAAGGGAAGTAAGGAAAACCATAGCAAGAATAAAAACGATTTTAACGGAAAGAGAACGGGCTAGAGCTTGATGGATTTATGTGGTTAAAGGAGGGATAAAATGGAAGAAAGGCCAAAAAGAAAGGTTCGCACGGGGGTAGTAGTGAGCAATAAAATGGATAAGACCATCGTGGTAGCTGTCGAGTCCATAATACGCCATCCCCTTTACGGCAAGACTATAAAGCGCACCAAGAAATTTAAGGCCCACGATGAACACAACCAGTGTCGGATAGGAGATGTGGTAAAAATTATGGAAACAAGGCCTCTGAGCAAGACTAAGCGCTGGAGGCTGGTAGAAATAATTAAGCGCGCCGAGTAACTATTGATGAGGGGAGGGTTTAAGGATGATTCAGGTTCAGACGCGGCTCAACGTGGCAGATAACACTGGGGCAAAACAGATTATGTGCATTAGAGTTTTGGGCGGTTCGAATAGGAAGTTTGCAGGCTTGGGCGACATAATAGTGGCTTCGGTAAAAGATGCTGCTCCTGACGGAATGGTAAAAAAGGGGGATGTCGTCAAGGCCGTTATAGTGAGAACGAAAGCACCTACCAGGCGTCCGGACGGTTCCTATATAAGGTTTGACGAAAACGCGGCCGTTATAATAAATGATGATATGAACCCGAAGGGAACGCGTATTTTCGGACCGGTTGCACGCGAACTTAGGGAGAAGAACTTTATGAGGATAATTTCGCTCGCGCCAGAAGTCTTATAAGGAGGTGTAATCCTTGGCGAAGGTCCACGTAAAAAAGGGCGATACGGTAGTAGTGTTATCGGGTAAGGACAAGGGCAAAAAAGGCAAGGTGCTTAAGGTTATTGCAAAAAAGGGAGTGGCTATCGTAGAAGGGGTAAACATGGCTACAAAGCACCAAAAGCCTTCTCCCAAAAATCCTCAGGGCGGTATAGTCCATCAGGAAATGCCGCTTAACACCTCGAAACTGATGGTTGTCTGCAACAAATGCGGGTCGCCCACCAGGATTGGGCATACTTTCCTAGCTGACGGCACAAAGGTCAGGACCTGCAAAAAATGCGGTGAGGTTCTAGACAGCAAGTAGACTTGAAAGGAGGGAATCTAATGCCCAGGCTGAGGGAAAAGTATGAAAAAGAAGTTATTCCGGCCTTGATGAAGAAGTTTAATTACAAGAGCGTCATGCAGGTGCCGCGCCTGGAAAAAGTGGTACTGAACATGGGCATAAGCGATGCAAAGGAAAATCCTAAAGCCGTTGAGTCGGCTACCAGGGATTTAGCGATGATAACGGGCCAAAAGCCCGTAGTGACAAAGGCCAAAAAATCCATTGCATCATTTAAAATAAGAAAAGGTATGGCCATCGGTGCGAAGGTGACTCTGCGGGGCAACAGGATGTACGAATTCCTCGATAAGTTGTTCAATATAGCGCTGCCCAGAGTCAGAGACTTCAAAGGCCTTTCGCCCGATGCATTTGACGGTAGGGGCAATTATACCCTCGGGATAAGAGAACAGCTGATTTTCCCGGAAATAGATTACGACAAGATAGATAAAATCCGCGGAATGGATATTACTATAGTGACGACGGCCAAAACCGACGAGGAGGCCCGCGAACTGCTGAAGGGCCTGGGAATGCCCTTTGCTCAATAGAAAGGAGGACGAAGGATGGCAAAGAAATCGCTTATAGCAAAACAGAAGAGGCCTCAGAAATACTCAACGAGATACTATAACCGCTGCAGAATTTGCGGCAGACCCAGAGCATATCTTCGAAAATTCGGCGTATGCCGGCTGTGCTTTAGAGTTCTAGCACACCGCGGCGAGATACCAGGTGTAAGAAAGGCAAGCTGGTAAAAGAGTTGAAAGGAGGTTTCGCAAAATGGCTGTTACCGATCCCATCGCAGACATGCTGACGCGCATAAGAAACGCAAACAGCGCAGGGCACCCGACGGTAGAAGTTCCTTGCTCAAAAATAAAGAAAGCAATAGCTGAAACCCTGAAAAATGAAGGTTTCATCCAGGATTACGAAATAATCGACGACGGAAAGCAGGGAATAATTAAGATTCATTTAAAATACGGTCCCAACAAAGAGAGAGTAATAACCGGTATAAAGAGGATTTCCAAACCGGGCCTTAGGATTTACGTGAGAAAAGACCAAATCCCCAAAGTACTAGGAGGATTGGGTATAGCCATTCTCTCCACTTCAAAGGGGATTATGACCGACAAACAGGCAAGAAAAGAAGGAGTAGGCGGAGAGGTCATCTGCTACGTGTGGTAAACTTGACAAGGAGGTGCCTGAAAAATGTCGCGGATAGGCAAAAAGCCCATAGATATACCAAAAGGCGTGGAAGTAAAGATAGAAGGAAATGTTGTCACAGTAAAGGGCCCCAAAGGAACTATCACCAAGGAGTTTCACAAAGACATGCAAATTTTGCAGGAAGACGGCAAAATTATCGTAAAGCGTCCGTCGGACGACAAAGAACACAAAGCGCTCCATGGTCTGACAAGAAGCCTTTTGGCCAATATGGTGAACGGTGTGGTAAACGGTTATGAAAAAACCCTGGTGCTGGAAGGCGTGGGTTACAGGGCCAACAAGCAGGGGAATAAATTGGTGCTCACCGTAGGTTATTCTCATCCGGTAGAAATTGAAGCGCCAAAGGGCATCGACTTCGAAGTACCTGCACAGAACAAAATTATCGTCAGGGGAATAGATAAGGAGCTGGTCGGCATAACTGCCGCCAGGATAAGGAGCGTAAAAGAACCGGAGCCTTACAAGGGCAAGGGTATAAGGTACGAAAATGAAGTGATACGCCGCAAGGTAGGAAAAGCGGGAGGCAAATAACGGTAGTAGGAGGAGGGGTGAAGATGATTAAGAAAGAGTCCAGGAATGAAGCCCGAAAAAGACGGCATAAGAGAATACGTAAAAAGGTCTTCGGTACCGCCGAGAGGCCAAGGTTGAACGTCTTCCGCAGCTTGAAGCACATTTACGCCCAGATAATCAACGACGAAGAGGGAAGAACCCTGGTAGCGGCTTCTACGCTTGACCCGGCCATTCGGGACAGCGTAAAAGGATGCAACATAGAGGCGGCAGAAAAAGTTGGAGAACTAATTGCTAAGAGGGCCTTGGAAAAGGGCATAACAAAGGTAACATTTGACAGGGGTGGATATCTGTACCACGGGCGCGTAAAAGCCCTGGCGGATGCTGCAAGACGCGCCGGTCTGGAATTCTAGAAAAGGAGGTAGGCGGATGCAAAGGGAAAAAGAACTGGAACACGAATTTTCGGAGAAGGTTGTTTCAATAAATCGTGTATCCAAGGTAACCAAGGGCGGCAAGAATTTTAGGTTTTCGGTCTTGGTCGTGGTGGGCAACAAGAACGGGAAAGTAGGAGTGGGAACAGGCAAAGCTCAGGAGATTCCCGACGCCATAAGAAAAGCCATAGAGGATGCAAAGAAAAACCTCATAGAAGTGCCGGTAATAAACGGCACCATTCCCCATGAGGTGATAGGAGAATCCGGTGCCGGTAAAGTTCTGGTGAAGCCCGCGGTTGAAGGAACAGGTGTCATAGCCGGAGGCCCGGTCAGAGCCGTGCTTGAACTTGCGGGACTGAGAAATGTGGTCAGCAAGTCGCTCGGTTCGAATAACGCTAAAAACATGGTGGATGCCACGATTGACGCTTTAAAACAGCTGAAAAAAGCCGAACAGGTAGCGAAATTAAGGGGCAAAACCGTTCAGGAACTGTTAGGATAAAAGTTCAAACAGAACAGGAGGTGCGACGATGAGACTTCACGACCTTAGGCCTGCAAAAGGCTCTAAAAAACGACCGAAAAGGGTTGGACGGGGCATAGGTTCCGGGCACGGCAAGACTTCAACCCGCGGTCACAAAGGTCAAAATGCAAGAAGCGGCGGGGGAGTGCGGCCCGGATTTGAAGGTGGACAGATGCCACTTGTCCGCAGGATACCGAAAAGAGGTTTTACAAATAAATTCAAGAAAGAATACGCCATAATAAACGTGGAGGACCTGAACGTCTTCGAAGAAAACACCAGAGTCACTCCGGAGCTCCTGAAGGAAAGGGGTCTCATAAAACAGATTAAAGACGGAGTAAAAGTATTAGGCGATGGTGAGCTCAAAGTAAAGCTGGAAGTGGTAGCGCACGCGTTTTCCAGCTCCGCTAAGGAAAAGATTGAGGCTGCCGGCGGGAAAGCCGAGGTGATATAATGCTGGAAGCCCTGAAAAACGCCTGGAAAATCCCGGACTTAAGACGGCGCTTAAAATTCACCTTGCTTATGCTGGTGGTGTTCAGGATAGGGGCTTTCGTGCCGGTGCCGGGCATGAACCCCGAAGCCGTAAGGCAGCTCATTGAAAGGGGTGCGCTTCTTGGCTTTTTCGACATAATCGCCGGAGGCGCTTTCAAACAGTTTTCAGTATTTGCCATGAGCATAACGCCGTACATCAACGCATCCATAATAGTCCAGCTTCTCACCATAGTCATTCCCAGATGGGAAGAGCTGGCCAAAGAGGGTGTGGAGGGCCGAAAAGTTCTTGCGCGTTACACCCGGTACGGCACGGTAATCCTGGGCCTTATTCAGGCGACAGGTCTTGCCATAGGCTTCAGGAGCGCCCTCATGTATCCGGGATTTTTCGGCAGCCTCCTGGTCGTTATGAGCCTAACCGCTGGCACGGCATTTTTGATGTGGGTCGGCGAGCAGATTAACGACAAGGGCATCGGTAACGGGATTTCCCTTTTGATATTTGCGGGTATCGTATCGAGACTTCCCGGCGGACTGTATCAGGTATACGAATACATCAGGGTAGGTACCACGAACGTTTTGATGGTGCTCCTGTTTGCGGTATTTGCCCTGGCTGTGATAGTAGGGGTTATAGCGGTTCAGCAGGCGGAGCGCCGGGTTCCCGTCCATTACGCCAAGCGGGTGGTAGGAAGGAGAATATACGGCGGCCAAACTACCCACATACCGATGAAATTAAACGCTGCGGGCGTCATACCGGTGATTTTCGCGATGTCTATACTTCTTTTTCCGAGCACCATTGCGGGGTTTTTCCCTAACAGCAAGGTTGCTCTGAGCATCGCCAATTTTGTAAAGCCCGGCGGATGGCTTTATGCAAGCCTGTATGCGCTGCTCATAGTGTTTTTCACCTACTTCTATACCGCGGTCACTTTTAACCCCGTGGATGTGGCCGAAAACATAAAAAAATACGGAGGTTTCATCCCGGGGATTAGGCCGGGCAGGCCCACGGTCGATTACCTAAACAGGATAATGAACAGGATAACTCTAATGGGGGCCATTTTCCTTGCAGCCATAGCGGTTCTGCCGTATTTAATCACCGGCGTTACCAGCCTCAACATCTATTTTGGAGGTACCGCGCTCTTGATAGTCATAGGCGTAGCCTTGGAGACCATGAAACTCATAGAGGCCCAGATGCTCATGAGGCATTATCAGGGCTTCTTGAAGTAGGAGTTGATAAAAATGCGCATCGTTCTCATGGGACCTCCCGGGGCCGGGAAGGGAACCCAGGCAAAGAAACTTGTCGAAACTTATGGCATTCCTCAGATAGCGACCGGCGATATACTCAGGGCTGCGGTACAGGAAGGGACGGCTCTGGGAAAGAAGGCAAAGGAATACATGGAGCGGGGACTTTTAGTGCCTGATGACGTCATCACGGGAATAGTAAAGGAACGCCTCAAAGAAATTGATGTAGAAAAGGGTTTCATCCTCGATGGCTTCCCCAGAACTATACCTCAGGCGGAAAGCCTGGAAAAAATCCTCGAAGAAATGGGGGTAAAACTGGACGCCGTAATAAACATCGTCGTTCCGCAGGATGAACTTATAGAGAGATTTACCGGGCGCCGGGTATGCGAGATATGCGGCGCTACCTATCACGTTAAGTACAACCCACCAAAACAGGAAGGCATTTGCGACAAATGCGGTGGGAGGCTAATCGTGAGGGCTGACGACGAGGTAAAGACGGTTGAAAAAAGGATTGATGTTTACGAACGGGAAACAAAACCCCTAATAGATTACTACCGGAGCAAAAATCTGCTGGTAAACATTGACGGAAACAGGCCCATTGAAGTGGTTTTCGAAGAGATAAAAGGCTTCCTAAGAGGAGAAGGCTGATGATAGTAATAAAATCAAAACGGGAAATTGAGATAATGAAAAGGGCCGGTAAAGTGGTGGCGTTGGTGCTGGAAGAGCTCAAAAATCACATCGAACCCGGCGTTACTACCGGGGAACTTGACAGGATTGCAGAAGAGATTATATTAAAAAACGGTGCTGTTCCTGCATTCAAAGGATACAGGGGTTTTCCTGCTACAATTTGCGCGTCAATCAATGAAGAGGTAGTACATGGAATTCCTGGATTAAGAATCCTCCAAGATGGTGATATTATAAGTGTAGATGTAGGAGCCATAGTTGAAGGATACTTTTCTGATGCGGCGAGAACCTATCCGGTGGGGAACGTTTCGGAAAAAGCAAAAAAACTCATAGAAGTTACCGAGCGAAGCTTTTTTGAAGGGTTGGCCTTTGCAAAAATTGGATACAGGATATCCGACATTTCTCACGCTATCCAGACCTTTGTAGAAAGTCATAACTTTTCGGTGGTGCGAGAATGGGGAGGCCATGGTATCGGCCGTCAAATGCATGAAGACCCGCATGTGCCCAACTACGGCCCGCCCAACAAAGGGCCAAGACTAAAGCCGGGCATGACTCTGGCTATTGAGCCCATGGTAAACGCCGGGGGTTTTGAGGTCTACACGCGGGAGGATAACTGGACGGTGGTCACCAAAGATGGAAGTCTTTCCGCCCATTATGAAAACACCATCGCAATCACCGATGGTGAGCCCGAGATATTAACCATTCTGTAGGCAGGTGTTGCTATGAAAGAAGTAGAACCGGGCCAGGTAGTCATGTCTTGTGCTGGGCGCGACAAAGGGCGTTTTATGCTGGTGGTAGGGATAATCGACTCAGAGTACGTATACGTTGCGGACGGCAAGCTGAGGAGAATAGAAAAGCCAAAAAAGAAAAAGTTGAAGCACCTCAAAATTTTAAACAGGAAATCAGGATTCATATACGAAAAAATCGTAAACGGACGGAAGGTTTACAACGAAGAAATAAGAAGAGCCCTCGAAGAATTGGTTGAAAAACCCGATGATAACAGGTCTTAAAGGAGGGAGGAGGGCCTTTATGTCCAAAGAGGATGTAATAGAAGTAGAAGGCACGGTTGTGGAGCCTCTCCCTAACGGGATGTTTCGAGTGGAATTGAAGAATGGTCATAAGGTTTTGGCTCACGTTTCCGGCAAAATCAGGATGAACTATATAAGGATACTGCCAGGCGACAAAGTCACTGTAGAGCTTTCTCCCTACGATTTAACTCGAGGCAGAATAGTATACCGCTACAAATAAAAAGGGGGAATTAACGTTGAAAGTTCGGCCTTCTGTGAAGAAAATATGTGAAAAATGCAAGATAATAAAGCGCAAGGGCAGAATTATGGTAATTTGCGAAAACCCAAAGCATAAGCAAAGACAAGGTTAAAGGAGGAGTGAGTGGATGGCTAGGATTGCGGGCGTGGACCTGCCAAAAGACAAAAGGGTCGAAATAGCCCTGACGTATATATACGGCATAGGCAGGAGCCTTTCGAACAAGATACTGAAAGAGGCTGGGGTCAATCCCGATACGAGGGTAAAAGACCTTACCGAAAAGGAGATATCCAATCTCAGGGATATAATAGAGAAGAACTACAAGGTCGAAGGAGATTTGCGCCGTGAAGTGGCAATGAACATCAAAAGATTGATAGAAATCGGGTGTTACAGAGGTATACGGCACAGAAAGGGATTGCCCGTTCGCGGGCAGAGGACCCGCACGAATGCCAGGACCAGAAAGGGTCCTAGAAAGACGGTTGGAGCAAAGCGCAGCAAATAAAGTAAAAAATTACGGGGGTGATGCAAAGTGGCTATGACTTCGAGAAAGCGCAGGGAAAAAAGACGCGTGGAAAAGGGCAAAGCCCATATCCACTCAACGTTCAACAATACGATAGTTACCATAACCGATGAGGCGGGAAATCCAATTACGTGGGCCAGTGCGGGAACGGTAGGTTTTAAAGGTTCGAGAAAAGGCACTCCTTTTGCAGCCCAGCTGGCAGCGGAATCGGCTGCGAAGAAAGCCATGGACTACGGCCTTAAAACCGTAGAGGTTCTCGTAAAAGGCCCCGGGCCGGGCCGGGAAGCGGCAATTCGTTCGCTTCAGGCAGCCGGATTGGAGATAAGCGTGATAAAGGACGTAACGCCGATTCCCCATAACGGATGCAGGCCGCCTAAACGCCGTCGCGTGTAAGCAATAAAAATCAGGAGGTGGAAATAAAGAATGGCAAGATATACAGGTCCATCATGCCGCTTGTGCCGCCGTGAAGGAATAAAACTGTACCTGAAGGGTGAAAGGTGCTATACTCCAAAATGTGCCATAGACCGCAGAGGATATGCACCCGGTCAGCACGGACAGATGAAGAGGAAACTTTCCGAATACGGTTTGCAGCTCAGGGAAAAGCAAAAGGCCAAGAGAATTTACGGGGTGCTGGAACAGCAGTTCAAAATATACTTTGAGGAAGCTTCGAGAAGGAAGGGTGTAACCGGCGAAAACCTGCTTCGCCTTCTGGAATGCCGCCTGGACAATGTGGTATACCGCCTTGGATTTGCCAAATCTCGCGCGCAGGCAAGGCAAGTGGTAAGGCACGGGCACATTGAAGTAAACGGCAAAAAAGTAGATATTCCATCCTATCAGGTAAGACCGGGAGATGTAATTGCCGTCAGAGAAAAGAGCAGGTCTTTAGATTTATTCAAAGAGATGGCGGAGCTAGGCAAGGGCAGGGTATTACCCGAATGGCTTTCTGTAAATTACGACACCCTTACCGGAGAGGTATTGAGGTACCCAAACCGGGAAGACATCGACGTGCCTATACAGGAGCACCTCATAGTAGAGCTATACTCCAAGTAATGTGCCCTCATTCCAAAATTTCACGAGGAGGGTAATATTATTGATGAATGAAGTTGAAAAGCCAAGGATAGAGCTGGTGGAGTTAAGCGAAGACAATACTTACGGTAAGATTGTAATCGAACCGCTGGAAAGAGGGTACGGAACTACCCTTGGCAACTCTCTAAGGAGGGTACTTTTATCCTCGCTCCCCGGGGCTGCTGTAACTTCTGTGAAGATAGAAGGGGTACAGCACGAATTTTCCACAATACCCGGGGTTCTTGAGGACACTGTGGAGATAATAATGAATATAAAAGGCCTTGCCATAAAAATGTACAGCGACGAACCCAAGGTTCTAAGGATTGAAGCCCAGGGTGAAGGAGAGGTTAAGGCCAAAGACATCATCTGCGATGCCGACGTGGAAATAGTGAACAAGGACCACCATATTGCCACTCTGGAAAAGGATGGCAGGTTCTTTGCGGAGCTGACGCTGGAAAAAGGCAAGGGCTACGTTACCGCGGATAAAAACAAAAAACCGGGTCAGCCCATCGGGATAATACCGATCGATTCCATATTTACACCGGTAATAAAAGCCAACTACACGGTGGAGCACACCAGGGTGGGCCAGGTGACCGATTACGACAAGCTCACCCTGGAAGTCTGGACTAACGGAACCATAAAGCCCGACGAAGCTGTAAGCGCCGCAGCCAAGATACTGGTTGATTATTTTAACTTGTTTACCACCCTCGATACCGAGGTCAAAAAAGCTGAACCTCCGGTAGAAAAGGAGAAAGACGAAAAAGAAAAGCTTTTGGAAATGCCCATTGAAGAACTGGACCTATCCGTCAGGTCGTATAATTGTCTGAAAAGGGCTGGCATCAACACGATAGGTGAGCTGATTCAAAAGACGCCTGAGGAGATAATGAAAGTAAGAAACCTGGGTAAAAAATCCCTTGAAGAAATTGAGGAGAAATTGGCGGCGTTTAACCTATCGTTCAAAAAATCCGAAGAAGCTTAAAAGGGGGTTGAGAGAATGAGAAAATTGGGAAGGGACAGCGCGCACAGGAAGATGATGCTCAGGAACATGGTAACTTCACTATTTAAGCATGGCAGGATAATAACCACTGAAGCCCGTGCCAAAGAACTCCGCCGCCTTGCGGAAAAGATGATAACCCTTGCAAAGAGGAACGACTTGGCAGCCCGGCGCATGGTGTTGGCAGAAGTCCTGGATGAAACTACCGTTAAAAACCTTTTTGAGAAAATAGCTCCGAAATACAGCGACAGAAACGGCGGCTATACTCGAATTTTGAAGATTGGCCCGAGGCGCGGCGATTCTTCTCCTATGGTAGTTATCGAGCTCGTGTAACCCTTATTTGTGATGAATGAAGGGGGCGGTACGATGGCCGCCGAAATTTTAGCAGAAGGCGTCTGCTACCGGTACTCACAGGCGCCGGACATGGCTCTTAAAGACGTGGACCTGAGGATAAGAAAAGGGGAATTTGTCGCCATAATAGGCCCCAACGGCTCAGGCAAATCCACCCTGGCAAAGCTTTTCAACGGTCTTTTCGTGCCAACTAAAGGAAAGGTTACGGTGGACGGCCTTGACACACGGGACCGGGACAACGTTTGGAAGATTCGCCAGAAGGCGGGTATGGTTTTCCAGAACCCTGACAATCAAATAGTAGCTACGGTAGTTGAAGAGGATGTGGCTTTCGGCCCGGAGAACCTGGGTGTGCCTCCTGAGGAAATAAGAAGAAGAGTTGACGAGGCATTGGAAATAGTAGAACTTAAGGATTTTGCCCAAAAACCTCCCCATCTTCTGTCCGGAGGTCAAAAACAAAGGGTCGCTATAGCCGGTATAATTGCCATGAGGCCCGATTACATCATCATGGATGAGCCAACGGCTATGCTGGACCCGGTAGGACGCAAAGAAGTTATAAACACGGTAAAGCGTCTCAACAGGGAGGAAGGCAAGACCATAGTGCTCATCACGCACTTTATGGAAGAAGCCGTGGAAGCCGACAGGGTAATAGTCATGAGCGAAGGGTACGTTATAATGGAGGGCTCGCCCAGGGAGATATTTTCTAAGGTCGACAAGCTTAAAGCTATTGGTCTAGACATACCCCAGGTTACGGAGCTTGCACACAGGCTGAGAGGCCGGGGGTTAACAATCAGAAACGATGTTCTTACGATAGACGAAATGGTGGAATGCCTATGCCCATTATTGTAAAAAATCTAACTCATGTATATATGCCCGGCACCCCTTTTGAGTCGGTGGCTTTACGTGATGTGAACTGGAATGTAGAAGATGGGGAGTTCTGGGGGCTTATAGGGCACACGGGTTCGGGAAAATCCACGTTGATACAGCATTTAAACGGCTTGTTGAAGCCCACGTCGGGTGAAGTAATAATTGATGGCGTGAACATTAACGAACGCGGTGTAAATCTTCGGGAAATAAGGCAAAAGGTGGGCCTGGTCTTTCAATATCCCGAGCACCAGCTTTTTGAAGAAACGGTTGAAAAGGACGTGGCATTTGGTCCCAAAAATTTAGGGCTTCCGGAGGAAGAAGTCACCCGGAGGGTTAGAGAAGCCCTTGAACTGGTGGGTTTGAAATATGACGAAATAAAGGACCGCTCTCCTTTCGAGCTCAGCGGCGGACAGATGAGAAGGGTTGCCATCGCCGGCGTGCTCGCTATGAAACCCAAAGTGCTCATACTAGACGAGCCCACCGTGGGGTTGGACCCAAGAGGCCGCGATGAAATATTGCGGCAAATAGTCAGGCTCCGGGAAAAGCAAAATATGACCGTCATTCTTGTGTCTCACAGCATGGAGGATATAGCAAAACTCGTGGATAAGATTGCGGTGATGCATAAAGGACGGATGGTAGAAAGCGGCACTCCAAGGCAGGTGTTTAAAAATTACAAAGCCCTTGCTTCCATAGGACTTGATATCCCCCAGGTGACTCATTTGATGATAAAGCTAAAGGAAAAAGGGAAAAACGTCGCAACCGATGTGCTGACGGTGGAGGAAGCCGAGGCGGAAATTTTAAGGGCAGCGAGGGGGAAGGGGCATGCGTGAGATAACTATCGGCCAGTATATACCTGGAAATTCGGTGATACACCGTTTGGACCCGAGGACCAAAATACTCATAACCTTCGCATTTATGGTTTTGCTCTTTGTGATAGACGATTTTGCTGGTTACGCTTTCCCCCTGATTTTTATATTAGTTGCCTCGCTGCTTTCTAGAATTTCGATAAAATACATGGTCCGGGGGCTCAGGCCGCTCGTAATCATTATACTGCTAACTTTTGTGCTGAACCTTTTTATGATTAAGGGCAGGGTTATTTACGAAATCGGCCCTTTTAGCATAACCTACGAAGGACTTTATCAAGGAACGTTTATGGTGCTGAGGCTGGTGCTTTTAATAGTCGGGACATCGCTTTTAACACTTACCACCTCGCCCATCACGCTAACCGATGGAATCGAGAGCCTCTTAAAGCCCTTCAGCAAAGTCGGAGTACCGGCCCACGAACTTGCAATGATGATGACCATTGCATTGAGGTTCATACCGACTTTGATGGAAGAAACCGACAAGATAATGAAGGCCCAGATGGCCAGGGGCGCCGACTTTTCCAGCGGGAATATAGTAAAAAGGGCGCAGAATATGGTTCCGCTTTTGGTGCCGCTCTTTATCAGCGCCTTCAGGAGGGCTGATGACCTTGCCATGGCTATGGAATCCCGGTGCTACCGCGGCGGCGAAAACCGCACCCGAATGAAGACGCTCAAAATGACGCACGAAGATATATTTGCTTTCGTTGCCACCGGCTTTCTTGCCGCTGGGTGCCTGGCAAGCCGCTTTTTGTGGTAGGTGACTGCTTTGAACGTCAAGATTTTGCTGGAATACGACGGCAGCAATTACCACGGATGGCAAAGGCAAAAAAACGCCCTGACGATTCAGGAAGTAGTTGAAAAGGCCATTTTTAAAGTAACTGGAGAAGAGGTAAAAGTCATAGGTGCCGGGAGAACCGATGCAGGGGTTCATGCCCGGGGCCAGGTGGCAAATTTTTACACCAATTGCCGAATACCTGTGGAAAGGCTGCCTTATGCCATAAACAGTCATCTTCCCGAAGATATAGTGGTGAAGGGTGCTGAAGATGTACCCGATGATTTTCACGCCCGCTACAGCGCTAAAGCTAAGGTTTACACCTACACAATATACAACGCGCCTTTTCCGTCGCCGCTTATGAGGAAGTACAGCTATTTTTGTCCCTACCCGCTCGATGTGGAAGCGATGCAAGAAGCGGCAAAGGCATTCGTAGGTGTGCACGATTTTACGGCATTCAGAGCGTCCGGGAGTCCGGTAAAGTCGTCGGTTAGAAATATCATGAGGCTTGAGGTTAAAAAAAGAAAGGAGATAATTATCATCGAAGTTGAGGCGGATGGATTTTTATACAACATGGTAAGGATAATCGCAGGGACCTTGCTGGAGGTTGGGAGCGGAAAGAGAACTCCCGATGAGATTCCCTCGGTGATTAACTCT
Organism: Tepidanaerobacteraceae bacterium; assembly: GCA_030446005.1. Classification (GTDB taxonomy): domain Bacteria; phylum Bacillota; class Thermosediminibacteria; order Thermosediminibacterales; family Thermosediminibacteraceae; genus Fervidicola. Next base: position 18,337 of record JASUSP010000018.1, read on the forward strand.
AAGGACAGGGAGAGGGCTGGTGTAACGCTACCGGCTCATGGTCTTTGCCTCGAAAAAGTCGTGTACTGAATGAACTGCTTGACACCGATAGAGGCTTATAATAAAATAACTTTGTGGTTTAAGGAGGGATAGGATGAGCACGTACATGGCTAAAAAAGGTGAAATAAAGCGGGAATGGTACGTTATAGATGCTACGGATAAACCTTTAGGAAGACTGGCCGCTCAGGTGGCAAAAATTTTGAAGGGAAAGCATAAGCCCATTTATACTCCCCACGTGGATACTGGCGACCACGTGATAATAGTGAACGCCGAAAAAGTCATTCTTACAGGCAAAAAACTGGATAAAAAGATATACTACAGGCACTCCCTTTATCCAGGCGGTTTGAGGGCCGAAACCTACCGGCACTTTTTGCAGAGAGCTCCCGAAAAGGCCATATACAAGGCGGTATGGGGCATGCTTCCCCATAATTCTCTGGGACGGAAGATGATTAAAAAACTGAGGATTTACAGGGGACCAGAACACCCCCATCAAGCTCAGCAGCCTAAAGAATTGCAGTACGAGGGATAAGGAAGGAGGTTGGGCATGAAAGAAGCTATCTTGACCACAGGTAGAAGGAAGACTTCCGTTGCCAAGGTGTGGTTGACACCAGGGACCGGCAAGATACTTATAAACAAGAGGGCTTTTGAAGAATACTTTCCCCTTGAGGCACTGAGGAGCGATGTTTTAAAACCCCTGGTGGTCACCAACACTTTGGGCAAGTTCGACATAATAGCCAGCGTTAAGGGCGGCGGCATATCGGGGCAGGCCGGTGCGGTAAGACACGGCATTGCAAGAGCTTTGGTGCAGGTGGACGAAGCGTACAGGCCGATGCTGAAAAAAGAGGGGTTGCTCACCCGCGATCCCCGAATGGTCGAAAGGAAAAAGTACGGCCTCAAGAAAGCTCGTCGTGCACCGCAGTTTTCCAAGAGGTAAAGAAGGACGTAGTCCTTCTTTTTTTTTTTGACGCTGATAATTCTTTATATATTTTGACAAACTATAACTGGACAAAAATCTTATAAATATATAGAATTAAATCAGATTCAAATTAATAGCATTTTTTAGGAGGGAACAGCATGTATGACCTTGCTATAATTGGTGCAGGTCCTGCCGGACTTTCGGCCGCCATTTACGGTGCCAGAGCCAGGCTTTCCACAGTAATTATCGAAAAGATGTATCCGGGTGGCCAGGCTGCGATTACGGACATTATCGAAAACTACCCCGGATTTACCGAAGGTATAGGCGGGGCGGAGCTCACCGAGGCCATGAAAAAGCAGGCCGAAAGATTCGGCGCCCAGTTTTTAAACGGCGAAGTGGAAAAAATTGAAAAACAAAACGAAAAGTTTTTGTTGCACCTCAAAAATGAGACCATAGAGGCAAAGACGGTCGTGCTTGCGATGGGAGCCCAGGCGCGAAGGCTGGGCGTAAAAGGCGAAAAGGAGTTTACCGGCAAAGGGGTATCGTACTGCGCTACCTGCGATGGAGCCTTCTATACGGACAGGACCGTAATGGTCGTAGGCGGCGGCGATACGGCCATTGAAGAGGCTCTTTTTCTCACCCACTTTGCCAGGAGCGTGACCGTAGTGCACCGCAGAAACGAACTTAGGGCCACAAAAATCCTGCAGGAAAGGGCTTTTAAAAACGAAAAGATTAAATTTATCTGGGATTCGGTGGTGGAGGAAATAAAGGGCGCCGATGCCGTGCAGGAGGTCGTGGTGAAAAACGTGAAAACCGGGGAGAAGACTTCTATTCCGGTGGACGGCATCTTTGTTGCTATAGGTTGGGACCCCAACACCGCCATTGTAAGGGATATGGTCAAGCTCAACGAAAAGGGATACATAGTCACCGATGAAAACATGGCAACCGGCGTGCCCGGGCTTTTCGCGGCCGGAGACATAAGGGAAAAGTCCCTGCGCCAGGTGGTAACTGCAGTGGCCGACGGAGCGGTGGCGGCGGTTTCGGCCGAAAAGTACTTGGAAGAGCACCAGATGAGGTAAAGTAGCTTAACAAGGGAAAATGAAAAAGTTGCATGGGAGAAGACTAAAGAGCGTAGATAAGAGCGCTTTTGGAGTGGGTTTAGGAATATCAGGGAATGAAAAAAGTATAAAATATAGATAAAAGCATTGATTGATTGGATTGATTTTAGAGACATCGGGGAATAAGCCTTAAAAATAAAAAAAGTAAAAAAAAAGGATTATGGTGTTTTGAACCATAATCCTTTTTTTAACGTCTGTGACGGGATATCAGTTCATCGATGAGGTCGCTTAACCCCATGTCTTCCTCTACCAAAGCCATCATTAAGTGAAAAAGTAGATCCGCGCCTTCGTAGGCAATTTCCCGGTTGTCTTTATTTTTAGATGCGATTATAAATTCGCCCGCTTCCTCGGCCACTTTTTTTAAAATCCTGTCCTTTCCTTCGGAAAAGAGCTTTGAAGTATAGGAACCTTCTTTCTTAACTTCTTTCCTTTGCCTTAAAAGGTCTTCCAGATAATAAAGGAAATTACCCTTTGGGAAACTGGATTCCAAAATTTTATTGAAAAAACAGCTTTTTTTGCCGGTATGACACGTCGGGCCCAGGGGTTTGGCCATAATCAACAAGGCATCGCAATCGCAGTCGGCGTAGACGGCCTTTACTTTCAGGTAATTCCCGGAAGTTTCACCCTTAAGCCAAAGTTTTTTGCGCTCCCGGCTGTAAAAATGTACAAGGCCGGTCTCCAGCGTTTTTTCAAAAGCTTCTTCATTTTGGTAGCCCAGCATGAGCACTTCGAAGGTCGCTTCATCCTGTACTACTACCGGCACAAGGCCCGAAAGATCTTTCTTTAAATCTTCAAATTTCAACAAGGCGAACCGGTACCCCCTTTTCCTGCAGGAATTTTTTCGCCTCGCTTACGGTGCATGAGCCGTAATGAAAGATAGAGGCGGCGAGGACGGCATCTGCTCCACCCAAAGTAAGGGCCTCGTAAAGGTGCTCAAGGCAACCGGCACCGCCGGAAGCTATAACGGGGATTTTGACGCTGCAAGTTATGAGTCCCAAAAGTTCAAGGTCGTAGCCCTTCTTCGTCCCGTCCCTGTCCATGCTGGTGAGGAGTATTTCGCCGGCGCCCAACGATTCGACCTCTTTTGCCCAGGATACCGCATCCATTCCGGTGGGAGTTCTCCCGCCGTCGATGTAAACTTCATAGAACTTTCCGTTAAATTTTGCGTCTATCGCCACGACAATGCATTGGCTGCCGAAAGTCATAGCTCCTCTTTTAATCAGGCTCCTGTCCCTTACAGCGGCGGAATTTATCGAAACTTTATCGGCACCCGCCCTTAAAATGGCCCTTATATCCTCGATATCCGATATGCCACCGCCGATCGTGAAGGGAATGAACACCTTTTCCGCCGTCCTCCTGCAAAGTTCGACCACCGTCTTTCTTTTTTCGTAAGAAGCGGTGATATCAAGAAAGACCAGCTCGTCGGCTCCGGCCTCATCGTAAAACGCCGCAAGTTCTACGGGGTCTCCGGCATCCCTCAGCGATAAAAACTCGACCCCTTTCACCACCCGGTTGTCCTTGACGTCAAGGCAGGGAATTATTCTTTTGGTCAGCATAAGAAAGCACCTCTTTTATCCTTATCGTCCCCTCGTAAAGCGCCTTTCCTATTATCACGCCTGAAATTCGGGGAATTAAAAGTAAAACTTTTACGTCATTTTCGTCCCTTATGCCTCCGGAATAGATTATCCTGCCCCATAGCTTTGATATTAACGTTTCTATCCTTGCCTTTTCGAGGCCGGAGAGAGTTCCGTCGAGGTCGGTGTCGGTAACGACAAAACCCGAAGGTCCGGTACTTTCCAGAACATCTTTTACCTTTTCAAAAGGGAGCGAACTTTCCCAGCCCTTTATCGCAAGCTCGTTACCCTTAAAATCAAGGGCTAAAAAAAGTTTATCCGCCAATATTTCCCTGGCCTTAAAAAGGAAATCCGCAGAGGTGAGGGCTTTTGTTCCCACTATTATTCTGTCGACCCCCGTATCTTTTAACATTTTCACCGCCTCAATGCTTCTTATTCCTCCGCCAACCTGTATCATGCCCGTAAATATTTTGCGGATTTCCAGAATGGTATCGATATTTTTCGGGACGCCTTCAAAGGCACCGTCTAAGTCCACCAAGTGGAGATATCTTATTCCCATATCCTGCCATTTCCTTGCAAACTCCACCGCATCGCCGTACACTTTGGCTGTGCTCCTATCACCTTTATACAACCGGACGGCCTTTTTTCCCATTATGTCAATGGCCGCAATTATTTCCATATACAATCCTCCCGAAGTTTTCTAAAATCTTAAGCCCCTTTTTGCCGCTTTTTTCTGGGTGAAACTGAAAAGCATAGATGTTTTCAAATTCTACAGCTGAGACGAACTTATACTGATAACTGGAAATGCCTAAAGCAAAAGGTGAATATTCTTTTAAAAAGGGGAGGTAATATGAATGGACGAAATAAAAAAACTCCTCGGCATTAAGGCCTCTTGCGATGGGCGAACTTTTTACAAACGAAACAGAATTCCACCCCATGTGGGGGACTTTGACATCGCCTTTAAAAAGGATAAACCTCCCGGGAAACTTTGAAAACCCGGAATATTCGGGGCTTTCCTCACTTCCTTCGAAAAGAAGCTGCATGCCGAGGCAGATTCCAAGGAAAGGTTTTTCGGCGAGTGCATCTTTTATGGCCTGCCATAGGCCGCGGCTCTTTATATTGGCCACGGCCTGCCCGAAATTTCCCACGCCCGGCAGCACCACGCCTTTTGCCTCTTTGATTTCGCTTTCTTCCGATACTATCCTGGCTTCGAAACCCAGGTGAGTAAAAGCTTTTTGGACGCTCATCAGGTTTCCCATACCGTAATCTACAATGGCTATCATTTAAATCACGCCCTTGGTGGAAGGTATCCTGTCGTCGTAGAGTGCTTTTGCCGTTTTCAGACACATTCCGAGCCCCTTGAAGGCCGATTCCATGATATGATGGCCGTTTTCGCCGGACAGGCCCTTTATGTGAAGGGTCAGCTCCCCGCCTCTTACGAATCCCAGGAAAAATTCCTTAAAACTTTCGCCTTTTACCTTTCCCACCCATTCGGGAACGGGAAGATCGTAATTAAGGTGGGGCCTTCCAGAAAGGTCGAGGCTCACCAGAACCAATGCCTCATCCATGGGTACTGCCGACCATCCGAATCTGGCTATGCCCCTTTTATCCCCCAGGGCATCCTTTAAGGCCCGGCCCAGCACGATGCCCGTATCTTCCATCAGGTGGTGTTCGTCTACCTCCAAATCCCCCGATGCATGGGTTTCCAGGTCTATTTTTGAAAAAAAACAAAAAAGGGAAAGGAAATGGTTGAAAATCCCTATCGGAGTTTTTACGGTACTTTTACCGCTGCCGTCTAGATTCAAAACCACTTTAATTTGAGTTTCGGTCGTTATTCTTTCTAATGCCGCGGTTCGCATCCCGCAAATTCCCTCCCGTTTCTAATTTTTAACGAAAGATGATGGGCCGGTAGGCCTTCGGCTTTAGCAATTTCGCCGGCACAGGGAGAAAGGGCATAAAAGCCTGCCGGAGTTACCGAGATTAGACTCGTTGCCTTCATGAAATCCTCGGTGGAAAGTCCCGAAGAAAACCGCGATGTTCCGCCGGTAGGCAGGACGTGGCTCGGACCTGCGATGTAATCGCCTAAGGACTCGGCTGAGAAAGGTCCGAGAAAGACGGCTCCAGCATTCTTTATATATCCGATATAAGCCCGGGGATTTTCTACCATAAGTTCCAAATGCTCCGGAGCGATTCGGTTTGAGATTTCAATGGCCTCATATACGTCTTTTACCTTAACGGCTCCACCCCATTTAGAGAGCGACGAAGAGGCGGTCTTTCCGCTTTCGAGGGTGGCAAGGAAGGACTCCAGAGCGACTCTTACTTCTTCTATTAAACTTTCGTCGCAGGACAGGAGTATTGAAGTGGAATTTTCATCGTGTTCCGCCTGTGCAAGCAAATCGGCGGCCACCCACCGGGGATTGGCCGAGTTGTCGGCTATCACCACCACTTCTGAAGGACCGGCAAAGCCGTCAATTCCTACTACGCCCGATACTTCGCGTTTGGCTTCTGCCACATATACGTTGCCTGGCCCCACTATTTTGTCGACTTTTGGAATGGTGTCCGTGCCGTAGGCGAGGGCGAAAATGGCCTGAGCACCCCCTACCGTGTAAAGCTCCGTTACGTTGCATAACTTTAAGGCGTACAAAATGGCGGGATGCGGGGGTTCGGCTTTAGGCGGCGTGACTGCGACTATTTTTTTAACACCTGCCACCAGCGCCGGCACTATGTTCATGAGGACGGACGAAGGGTAGGCGGCGCTGCCTCCGGGTATATAAACGCCGACGCTCTCAATAGGTATATAAATCTTTCCGATGAGGTTGCCGTAATCGTCGAAGAAAAGTTTGTTCTGGGGTTTTATCTTTTCATGAAAATCAAAAATCCTTTTAAAAGCCAGGTCAAGTGCCTCTTTTAAAGAAGGTGAGATGTACCTTTCGCTTTCTTCAATCCCCTTTGCCGGGAACTTCATGGTATTTTTGCTTAAATTTACCCCGTCCAGTTCCAAAGAAAGCTTAATTAAGGCATCGTCTCCGGAAGTGAGCACCATTTCTTTTATTTTTTTCACTGCAATGCGGGCTTTTTCAAAATTTTGTTCCCTTTTTCCCAATCGCGTAAAAAGCTCATCTTCTGTGATGGCCGGAAACATTCATCACACTCCTTTCCTCGATGTAAAAACGGGCTTTTTCAAAAAAATCAAGCATCACGTCCCTTTTTAGCTTCCAGCTGAAGGGATTGGCGATGAGCCGTGCGGAGGACGAAAAAAGAGGTTTTATTATGAAAAGGTTGTTTTCTTTTAATGTCCTGCCGGTGGCTACCAGGTCTACAATGTAAGTCGAAAGTCCGAGCAATGGCGCGAGTTCTATGTGGCCGTGCAACTTTATTATCCTTGCCCTTATCCCCTCTTTTGAGAGGAAGTGGGAAGCAAGATTGGGATACTTTGTGGCGACCCTTACGTTATTTAAAAACTTTGGGTCGTCCTTTTCTTTTCCGGCAAGACAGAGGGTGCACCGCCCGTATCTTAAATCCAAAAGTTCCATTACGTTCGGCTTCATCTCGGCAATTACGTCTTTCCCCACTATCCCGAAATCGGCAGCCCCGTGCTCGACGTATACGGGGACGTCGAAGTTTCTCGTTACGACGACTTTCATCTTTGCTCTCGTGTCCGTAAATATGAGCTTTCGGTTTTCGTCTTTCAGCTGATTTGCCGGGAAGCCGATGTAGTCGAGAAGTTTCAGACTTTCATCAAAAAGGTTGCCCTTAGGTACAGCTACGGTTAAGTACTCCACTTTGTATTCCTCCTACAAACCCAGGATGTAATTTAAATTCAGAGCTATTCCGAATCCATTTTTGTCAATGCCAAGCATTTTCGATAAAAAACCGTAACGGCCACCCTTGCCAATAGACGTTTTGTTTTGGTCGTAAATTTCGATAATGGGGCCTGTGTAGTAGTCGAAATCGAGGACGAGGGAGGGGTCGAAATCCACCGGAATATCAAAAAGGCTATTCTTTAACTTTTCCAGGAAATTTTCCATTTCGGGCCTAAAATCGACGGAATTCTTTCCGGACAAGAGGACGTCAAATAAATCCTCCCGTTGTTCGGGGAAGAGGGTTGAAGCTAGTTCGTTAAGCATTATAAAATCTCTGCACTTTATGGCATGAAGGATTTTTTCAAGGCTTTCCGCGGGGAGATGTTCGGCTGAAAGCAATCTTTTTAAGTATTCCGCCTCCGAAACCGAAATTCTGAAGCCTTTTACACCGGTTCCTTTTAAAAACTCAAAAATGCCCTCAATTAATTCTATTTCACCATCCACGTCTCCTCCTATTATCTCTGCGCCGAACTGGATGATCTCCCTCGGCCTTCCCATGGACCCTTCGAAAAAACGAAAAACGCTTCCGCAGTAGAAGACCTTGAGAGGGAAGGAAATTTTTTCCGAGTTCATCTTTAAAAAGCGGGCTAGGGAAGTTGTGTAGTCCCACCTGAGCGCCAGTATATCGCCGGTTTTGTCTATGAATTTAAAAATTTTGTTTTTTGGCACAAGGGAAAAATCGGAAAGCTCGTAGTTTTCTATGAGCGACGGGGAAAATTCTCGGTATCCCTTATTTACGAAGATATCCGCGAAATTGTTTTCAAGCCTTCTTTTCGCGGCTGCTTTTTCGAATTCCAGGTCGAAAAAACCCGCCGGCAGCGAAAGTTCGTTTTTTAAATTCATGCCACCATCTCCTTTTATATTTTAACATAGTAATATATTAAATTAAAAAAATCAAGGTGTTTTTTAAAAATTTATATAAAAAATTTTAGTTGCATATATATGCGATAATATGTATAATTATAATAACAAATCAAGGGGGTGAATCTGTTGAAGGCAGACGTCCTGGAATTTCAAAAGGATACGGACCTCAAAGGGAAAGACCTCCTGGGGATGGGTGATTTGAGCAAGAGCGAGATTGCGGAAATCATAAAGTTTGCCCGGCTAATTAAGAGGATGAGAACGTACGGAGTAGATTTCAAACCGCTAAAAGGGAAGACCCTGGGAATGATATTTCAAAAACCCTCTACACGAACGAGGGTGTCCTTTGAGGTGGCCATGTGGCAACTGGGCGGCTATGCCCTGTTTTTAAACAAAAACGACCTCCAGCTGGGGCGTGGAGAGACGCTGGAGGACACAGCCAGAGTCCTTTCGAGGTATCTGGACGGGATAGTCATCAGGGCGTATTCACATGAGGACGTGAAAATCCTCGCCGAATATGCGGATGTGCCGGTGATAAACGGGCTTTCCGATTTTGAACACCCCTGTCAGGTGCTGGCGGATTTTTTGACGATATTAGAAAAAAAGAACGCTCTTGCGGGACTTAAACTGGCCTTTATAGGCGATGGGGCCAACAATATGGCAAATTCCCTGATTTTTGGCTGCGCCAAGATGGGTATAAACCTAGCCATCGGGGCGCCGAAGGGCTACCAGCCGGAGTCGGAAGTGCTGGAGAAAGCGTTTTTCCATGCCAAATCAAACAATTCCCTCATTGTAGTGACGGAAGATCCGGAAAAAGCGGCAATGGACGCCGATATAATATACACCGACGTCTGGACCAGCATGGGGCAGGAAGCTGAAGAAAGTGAAAGGAAAAAGATATTTTCGGGATACCAGGTAAACGAAGAGCTTCTTAGAGCGGCAAAACCCGATGCCTTGGTCATGCACTGCCTGCCGGCACACCGGGGTGAGGAAATCACAGAGGAGGTTATCGAAGGGCCCAATTCGGTGGTGTTCGACCAGGCTGAAAACCGCCTGCACGTCCAAAAGGCAATCCTTGCGCTCTTTTTGTGATTAAAAAACAGGATAAAGGGGGATGTCCCGTGAAAAAGGTAGTGCTTGCATATTCTGGAGGTCTCGACACCTCCGTTGCCATAAAGTGGCTGAAGGAAAAATACGACTGTGAGGTTATAGCGTTTTGCGCCGACTTGGGAGAGGGAAAGGACCTGGATTTTATAAAGGAAAAGGCACTGCGCATAGGTGCAGAAAAATGTTATGTAGCGGACGTGAGGGAAGAATTCATAAAAGATTACGCCTTTAAAGCACTGAAGGCTAACGCCCTTTACGAGGGGGTGTACCCCATCAGCACCGCGCTTTCAAGACCCCTTATCGCCAAATACCTGGTAGAAATCGCAAAGAAAGAAGGGGCATTTGCGGTTGCTCACGGCTGTACGGGAAAGGGCAACGACCAGGTGAGATTCGATTTGTCGGTAGCGGCACTGTCGCCGGAGTTGAAAGTTATAGCTCCGGTGAGGGAATGGTCCATGTCCCGGGAGGAAGAAATCGATTATGCTGCAAAAAACGGCATTCCCGTCCCGGTTGGGAAGGAAAATCCTTTCAGCATAGACCAGAACCTCTGGGGAAGGAGCATAGAATGCGGTGTTTTGGAAGACCCGTGGGTTGAACCTCCCGAGGAGGCCTTCGAGTGGACGATTTCTCCCGAGAAGGCCCCTGATGAACCCGCCTATGTCGAGATAACTTTTGAAAAGGGTACACCCGTTGCCGTGGATGGAAAAGAGATGACACCGGCCGAACTTGTGGCAAATCTCAATAAAATTGCAGGAAGTCATGGTTTCGGAAGGGTAGACCACGTGGAGGACCGCCTTGTGGGCATAAAATCCAGGGAAGTTTACGAATGTCCCGCATCACTCTTGCTTATTGAAGCCCACAGACACCTGGAGAGCTTGACGCTGCCGAGGGAAGTTCTGCATTTTAAATACATCATCGAGCAAAAATACGCCGAAATTGTATACAATGGCCTGTGGTTTTCGCCGCTAAAAAAAGCCCTGGAAGCCTTTATAGAAGAGACTCAGGAAGTCGTGAGCGGCACCGTCAGGGTAAAATTATACAAAGGCAACGCTACGGTGGTGGGAAGAAAATCGCCCAATTCGCTTTACGATGTAAAACTTGCCACCTATGCGGAAGGAGACCTTTTCAACCACAAGGCGGCAGTCGGTTTCATCACCCTGTGGGGACTGCCCACGAAGGTCTATGCACAGGTAAATAAGAAGGAACACTAATAGTGGAGGGGAGTCTGCAATGAAAAAGCTATGGGCCGGGAGGTTTGAAAAGGAAACCGACAGTCTTGTCGAAAAGTTCACCGCCTCCATAGATTTCGACAGGAAGCTCTACGAGCAGGATATATTGGGCAGCATGGCCCACGCCAGGATGCTGGCCAAAACGGGGATAATTTCAAAACAGGAAGCGGCGGAGATTATAAGGGGTCTACTTGAGATAAAGCTGGAGATAGAACGGGGTCAATTTCCCTTTACCTTCGAACTTGAAGACATCCACATGCATATCGAAAAAAGGCTTTTTGAAAAAATAGGGCCGGTGGCCGGAAAACTCCACACCGCCCGGAGCCGAAACGACCAGGTGGCACTGGACCTGCACCTTTACGTGAAGCAAAAGATTTCCGAGGTCGTCGGGAAAATCGAAGAAGTAATGAAAGTCCTTTGGAAACTGGCGGAGGAAAACCGGGATGCGGTTATGCCCGGCTACACCCACCTTCAGAGGGCCCAGCCGGTCACCCTCGCCGTGCACTTCGACGCCTATTATCAAATGCTCAAAAGGGATAAGGAGCGCTTTTATTCGGCAATGAAAGGGGCGGACCTGATGCCCCTCGGGGCCTGTGCACTGGCCGGGACCACGCTTCCTATAGACAGGGAGTACACCAGGGAGCTTCTCGGTTTTTCTAAAATATACGAAAATACCATGGATGCCGTGAGCGACAGAGACTTCGTGATGGAATTCATATCCTGTTCGGCCATCCTCATGGTGCACCTTTCAAGAATGGCCGAAGACCTGATTTTGTGGAGCACTTCCGAATTCGATTTTATAGAGCTGGACGATGGTTTTGCGACCGGAAGCAGCATAATGCCGCAGAAGAAAAACCCGGACGTCCTGGAGCTAATCCGAGGGAAAGCCGGGCGGGTGTTCGGTAATCTGATAGCTGTCCTTTCGCTCATGAAAGGCCTGCCGCTCTCGTACAACAGGGATATGCAGGAGGACAAAGAGCCGCTTTTTGATACGGTGGACACTGTAATTTCCTGCCTGGAGGTGCTTCCCGGGCTTCTTTCGACCATGAAAATCAAAAAAGAGAACATGAAGAAGGCCGTCGAAGACAGTTTCGCCGACGCCACCTATTACGCCGAATACCTGGTGAAAAAAGGCATGCCCTTTCGTGCCGCCCACGAGACGGTGGGCAAGATGGTGTCCTACTGCATCAAAAAGAATAAAAAGTTGAGGGATTTGAGCCTTGTGGAATTCAAAAGTTTTTCCGAGCTTTTCAGTGAAGATGTGCTGGTACTTTCTTACACTCCTGAGGAAGTTAAAAATATAAAGGCTTTATGAAACTTAGCTCACCTTCCGGTGGAGTGACGTCCTTCCCTCAATAAATTGAGGGGGGGGTTATTGCCCCTCGTGCTCCCCATTTTTCTAACTCAAATCTCGAACAATATAAATAAAAAGGATTTAAGGGAAAAACACAAAATGAAAAGCCGGGGGTATTTGATGTCCCCGGCAGGATGCTACAATCCGAGCAGTGTGAGCATGAAGCCCAGCACTATGAAAAATGCGATGGTGACCGTCAGGAAGACGTCGTATTTTCTTTTTAATAAAGCCGTAATTCCACAGTATAAAATTATAGACAGCATAATGGAAAAAATCACATAAATTGCTTTCAGCCCGAAAGTTTCAGTGAGCAAGGCGTGAATTTTTTTCAGTACGATGAACTTGGGCTCGATGTTTACTTCTATGAATTCTATTATCCTGTCGTTGATTTGGTGGTTCACGGGCAAAATCAACATCATTTTAAACCGTTTTCTTTTTCCAATTTTTTATTGAAAGCCGAATGGATCATGCCCAGCATGATTCCAAACATCGCCATATAAACCCAGGCGAAACCTTCCTTCACAAAGGGAAGATAATAGAAAGCTTCGTATACTTTATTGAGGTTTAACCCCGCGGCCGACAAACCGTCGACGATGCTTATAAGCAGCGTGAAAATGGCGGCGTATGCATAGCAGCGCTCGTTTTTGATGAACGAACTGAAGGCGTTCATTAAGATTAAAACTATGACCACCGGATATACCGATACCAGAATGGGGACCGAAAATTTAATGATTTTTTCCACTCCAAACGCACCAATTAAAGCGCTGAAGAGGGATATTATTACCACCATGGCTTTGTAGCTTATTTTGTTTTTTGTCAAACGGCTGAAGTATTCTGCCGAAGTTGCCGTTAAACCTACCGAGGTGGTAAGACAAGCGAGGGAAACCGCAAGACCGAGGGCTACCTTTCCGAAACTGCCGAGTTCCTTTTCCACTATGGAAATTAATAATGCCGTTTTGCCGATTTCTCCGTCAAAGAGGGTCGAGGCGGTGGCCCCAAGATACATAAGACCTCCGTATACGAAAAGCAGCCCGAGAGCGGCTATTAGTCCGGAAATAATCGTTAATTTAATCTTCTCTTTTGCTTTCTCATATACTCTTTCTTTTACCGCGTTTATTATTATCCCTGCAAAAACTATGGAAGCCAAGGCGTCCATTGTCTGGTATCCTTCGGAAAAAGACCTTCCAAAAGCATTCGATATATTGGAAGAGGCAAAGCTGCCTACAGGGGCAATTATCCCTTTGATTATGATTACGGCCAGCATTAAAAGTAACGACGGGGTTAATATTTTACCTATGTTGTCTATTACCTTGGATCGGTTAATGGTAAAATATATATTTATTGCGAAATAAATGACCGATGCCGTCAATATGTTGAAATCCGGCATGATAGGGGCTATACCCATTTCGTATGTGGTTGCTCCCGTTCTCGGGATTGCAAGAAGCGGACCTATGCACAAAACTATGGCGAAATAAAGTCCGCTAGCGAAAGCTTTTCCAACCTTTCCGGCGAAATTTTCAAAACTTCCTTCGTGTTGGGCCATCGTGATGATACCTAAAAGGGGTAGACCGATTCCTGTGAGCATGAAGCCCATTAGACCCAAAAACCATTTATCTCCTAGTTGAAAGCCTATGTATGGCGGGAAGATTAGGTTGCCCGCTCCGAAAAACATGGCAAAGAGGGCAAAGCCGATTACCATTACGTCGTTTATTTTTTTGTGCATGGTTTGATACCTCCCGGGAATTGTAAATAATTTTTAGCATTGAAAAGCTTTTTTTAAAACAACAACATTATACCATAATTTTAATCCATTCGAACAGGAGCCTCAATTGACAAAAAAAGAAAAGAGCCGAACGTTTTAAATGCCGGCTCTAATTAATGGTTTTTTCGCTCTATAAAATCCGAATACGGTTCGATGTGAATTAGAATTTGATTTGCACCTTTGAATTTCTGTCGCAACTTTTCTTCTATGAGGTGATGAAGTCTGTGAGATTCCTGGACGGTCATGAAAGGGTTCACCAGTATATGAAGGTCGACTGAAAAATCATCCTCTCGGCCGCGAGTTCGGACTCCGTGGCAGTCCTTCACTCCATTTATGCCTTTTATGAACGAGATTATTTCCTCTGGTTCTATTACAGCGGCGTCGCAAAGTACCTTGCTGGTCTCTTTTATTATTTCGAAGCCTGTTTTTAAAATGAGCACTGCTATTATTAAGGAGATTAAAGGGTCTACCAGAGTATAGCCGGTTTTAACAGCCAGCAACCCTAAGAGGACTGAAAGGGAAACGTACACATCGCTTTTGGTATGAGCCGCATCGGTCAGCAAAATCTGGCTGTGCAGTCTTTTTCCTTCCCTGCTTTCGTAAAAAATTACCGCCAGGTTCACAAATATAGTTATAATCATGACCAAAAAGCTGAAGGTATTTATTTCGGGAATCTGGGGGTGCAGGAACCTCTCGAAAGCACCTTTAATTATGTTGAGGCTTACGAAAAACAACATCAGGGCAAGCCCCGTGGCTGTAAATGCCTCGAATTTTCCGTGCCCGTAAGGATGGGTGGCATCAGCCGGTTTTGAAGCTATGGCAGCGCCGATGAGCCCTATTACGTTGTTGCTGGCGTCGGAAAGGGAGTGAAAACCATCCGCGGCCATGCTGGAGGAGGATATAAAGTAACCCGCAGCTATTTTCAAAACGGCTACTGAAAGGTTGAAAAACATTACGCTCCATAAAACCTTTTTTATTTTTTTATAATTTGCTGTTGTGCCATTCATTGTCTTTCCTCCCGGGAAATCCGAGCGTGAAGCACGGTGGCATTGTGATGAATTATAACACAACCGTGAAGTACGGTCAATATGGATGATTTTGTCGAAAAAAGGAGTATTAAAACTTTTATCTTTATAATAACATATTATATTTACAGTTGAGATTGTCGTTACTTAGTAAACCTAATTAAATATAGAAAATTCTTGACAGCAGTTTTTTGCTGCATTATAATAACAAAAGTATGATGAGAGGGGCGAAGAGGTGTTAGGAGTGTAAATAGGCCTAAAAAAAAATAAATAAAAAATGAAGCTATTGACATAGATTAGTATAAATATTGTAAAAATATTATTTTTTCAAAGGGGAGAAAGTACATGTCTAAAAAAGAAGTAGTGCTTACTCAAGAAGGGCTAAAAAAGCTAGAGGAAGAACTCCAGTACCTAAAGTCCGTAAAAAGAAAAGAAGTAGCCGACCGCATAAAACAAGCCATAGCCTTTGGCGACCTTAGCGAGAATTCCGAGTACGATGATGCCAAAAATGAGCAGGCATTTATTGAAGGCAAGATTGCCATGCTGGAAGAAAAGCTGAGAAACGCCAAAGTTATAGATGATGCCGATATATCTACGGAGATGGTTACTTTAGGCTCTAAGGTCATTGTAAGGGACTTGGACACTGATGAAGTTATAGAATATACCATCGTGAGTTCGGCGGAAGCCAATCCCATCGAGTTTAAGATTTCTAACGAATCGCCCGTGGGCAAGGCCCTTATAGGGGCGAAGAAGGGGGACGTCATCGAGATAAATGTTCCTGCCGGACTGGTAAAGTATAAAATAGAGGAGATTAAAAAGTAATAAATGGAGGGTGAATAAATGGAAAATATGGAGCTTGAAGGCAACGAAATAATCAAAGCAAGGATACAGAAATTGGAAGAACTCCGCAGGATGGGGGTAAATCCCTATGGCCAAAAATACAACCGAACTCATAATTGCCTGGAAATAAAAGAGAACTTCGAAGAGCTGGAAGGCAAAGACACTTCCGTTGCTGGTCGAATAATGGCCATACGCGGCCACGGTAAAGCGGCCTTTTTTGACATACAGGATGAAAAAGGCCGCCTCCAAATTTACATAAAAAAGGATCACGTGGGCGATGAAAATTACGAAATTTTTAAGAAACTGGACATAGGAGATATTGTGGGTATAAAGGGAAAGGTATTCAAGACCCAAAAGGGAGAAATATCGGTAATGGCCGATGAGGTCACGCTGCTTGCCAAGTCCCTCAGGCCCTTGCCGGAGAAGTGGCACGGATTAAAAGATGTGGATACCAGGTACCGCCAGCGTTATCTGGACCTGATTGTTAACCCCGATGTGAGAAAGACTTTCATCCTGAGAAGTAAAATAATAAAGGCAATGCGGGATTACCTGGATGCTCGCGGATTTATGGAAGTAGAAACGCCGGTGCTTACACCTCTTGCTGGCGGCGCTGCGGCTAGGCCATTTATCACCCATCACAATGCACTCGACATGGACTTATATCTGCGCATAGCCACTGAGCTCTATCTAAAAAGGCTTATAGTTGGCGGATTTGAAAAGGTGTACGAAATAGGCAAGGATTTTAGAAACGAAGGCATATCCATAAAACATAACCCGGAGTTCACGATGATAGAACTTTATCAGGCTTATGCTGATTACCACGATATGATGGAGCTTACTGAAGATATGATTTCCCATATCGCAAAAGAAGTTCTTGGCACTACCAAGGTCGTTTATCAAGGCGAGGAAATAGACCTTACTCCACCCTGGCAGAGGATGACCATGAAAGAAGCTGTAAAAAAATACACCGGCGTGAACTTTGATGAGATAAAGACCGACGAGGAGGCCAGGGAAATTGCGAAAAAGTTGGGGGTAGAGGTGGAAGATAAGGACACGAAGGGAAAAGTATTGAACGCCATTTTCGAAGAAAAGGTCGAAGAGCACCTGGTGCAGCCCACTTTCATAATGGATTATCCGATCGAGATATCGCCTTTAGCAAAGAGAAAGGAAGACGACCCCGACTTCACCTATCGTTTCGAGCTTTTCATAACCCGCAGGGAGATGGCCAACGCTTTCTCAGAGCTGAACGACCCCATCGACCAGAGAGAAAGATTTCTCGAGCAGCTTAAAGAGAGGGAGGCAGGAGATGAGGAAGCTCACGCCTTCGATGAAGATTTCATTGTTGCTCTAGAATACGGCATGCCTCCTACCGGCGGGTTGGGTATCGGAATAGATAGATTGGTCATGCTCCTTACGGATTCCTATTCCATAAGGGATGTAATACTTTTCCCGACCATGAGACCCAAGTCCTAAACCGAAGAAAAAAGAGATAAATAGAGGAAAACCGATTTTTATGCATAAATTTGTCGAATATGAACAAAAAATGAGTGTTGAAATATGAGCTGATTGTGTGGTATATTACTCCTTGCGACGTCACGAGAGATAAAGCAAACATCGAAAAAATAATTAAAGAAGGTATTGACAAAAACAAAGCAACCTAATAAAATAAAAAACTGTGACGCGACGTTCCTTGAAAACTGAACAGTGCCACGCCTGAGAGTTTCAGCCGAAATGTGTGTAGGGAAAGCGAGCGTAAAGCTTGCTTTATGGGATTGAAATAACCTGAGAGTTTGATCCTGGCTCAGGACGAACGCTGGCGGCGTGCCTAACAC
>JASUSP010000076.1 GCA_030446005.1 Tepidanaerobacteraceae bacterium
GGCAAGGGGCCTTCCCACCACCATGCTGCGCCCCACTATTACGGCTCTCTTTCCGGTGAGGTCTATGCCGTAGTGGTGGAGTATTTCCATGACGGCCGACGGGGTGCAGGGTGCAAAGCCGTCCTGTTCGCCGCTCATTACTTTCGCTATGTTTACCGGGTTGAAAGAGTCCACGTCTTTTCGGGGCGATATTTCGTATTTTACCCTGTCTTCGGAGATGTGGGCGGGAAGCGGCCGCATGACGAGTATGCCGTGGATTGTTTCATCTTCGTTTAGCTGGTGGAGTTTTTTTACAAATTCCTCTTCCGGGATGTTTTCGGGAAGCTGGACGACGCTGGTTTCTATGCCGATCTCCGCGCACCTTTTTTGGGCTCCTTTTATATATGACACCGAGTCGGGCCTTTCCCCTACTATCACTATGGCAAGGCCTGGGGTAACACCGCGTGCCTTTAATTTCTCTACCTCACTTATTAGTTTTTGTTTTAATGCATCCGCCACTTCTTTTCCGCCTAAAATATCTACCATTGCCATGCCTCCAAACTTAATTGTCTAAAATCTCCCTTACTTTCGCATAAGCCTCGTCGGCAATCGCCAAAGCTTCGGCACATATTTTTTCCATGTAATCACTGGTGCGTCTGATAAATTCTTCATCCTTGATGCCGTTTAGATTTATAATTACGTTCATCCTACCGCTTAATAATGCCGCCTTGAGGCACAATACACCGACGCCAACGTCGCTGATGGCAAGTCTGGTTCCTATATCCGCCAGCTTTCTGTGGAGTTTTATGGCTTCATATGAAAGTTCCATGATTTTAATCGGCACCCTGCACGCTTCCTTTAATGCCTGCTCCATCGCCTCATTTCTCTTTGCCTTCTCCTCTTCGGTATTTTTCGGCATTTTATATACACCGGCAACCTTACCGAAAACCTTAGCATCCTCATCCACCAGGGCCAGCAATTCGGCTTGAAGGCTTTTTGCACTCTCGAGTATCTTGATTATCTCTGCTTCCACATCTTTATATTTTTCTTTTCCCACAGTGAGGTTTCCAACCATACTGCCTAGTGCAACACCTATGGCACCAACTAAGGCAGCTGCACCCCCTCCTCCCGGGACAGGTTCTTTGGAGGAGAGCAATTCAACAAATTCGCGAACATTTTTTTCTATTAGCACGCCTTACCCTCCCAATCGCTTTTTTCCACCGCTTTTTTTATAGCAGCCAGATTTATACGGGCCGCCAGGTGCATCACCGAATCACCCATTTCCGTGTCTATTTTGCTACTTGCAAGGCATGCATAACAGTGCCACAGCTTATTTGCTACTTCTACAGCTTCCTCTTTTTTCACTCCGATAAGACCGGCTGCTACATGATAAGTAGCTCCGCATGGGGCCGAAGACTCAACCAAAACATCCTCAATAATTCCGCGATGATTCACCTTAATCTCAAATTGAGGCCTTCCAAGCCTAAAAGCTTTCAGAAATTCGTCCATAAAGGTCTGGCCGCTTTTCTCCAGAGCACAGAAAGGGCGGGGGAAGACGCACTCGATACCGTATGTCATACAAAGTTTTTTTATCTTTTTTTCGAAATGTGAATCGAACCATGCAGGATTTTCTTTCGGAGCTATAAGGGCCCGGCAACCTCTAGACGCTGCTTTTTTAATAAGCTCTTCCATCAAGTCCGGATGAAGTCCGGCTGCTATGAGAACATTGTGTTCCGGAACTTCTGAAGGTATGTAGTTCTCCGGATTATCCACGATTTGCGGCAAAACTCCTGGGAAAACGATAATCCCGGTTATATACTGAGAATAATCGAGATTATACCTTTTTCTGTACTCAAGACATTTTTTGCCTGCTATACCCTTTCCCCTTTTGTAATCTGTCAGATGTGGTATCAGTCTGCGGTGAACATATTCACCGCTAAATCTAACCTCAAAGGGGCCCGGGATAGCGAGTTCGTCATCACCGGAAGCTAGCAAGATTTTAAATTTTCCCTTCATTTTTCCCCGCCCTCTTTTCTTTCTATTAACTGCACCTAGACTTCATTTTATTAGAAAAGCCCGCTTATTCTGCCGTTTGAATCCACGTCTATGTTTTCCGCCGCCGGCCTCTTTGGCAATCCCGGCATCGTCATTATCTCGCCGGTCAGGGCCACGGCAAACCCGGCACCGGCGGATATCCGCACATTTCTCACGGTTATCCTAAAGCCCGTGGGCCTTCCCAATAACGCCGGGTTGTCGCTCAACGAATACTGGGTCTTTGCTATGCACACCGGAACGTCCCTGAACCCGAGCTTTTCTATGGTCTCTATTTCTTTCTTCGCAGCGGCGGTAAAGTCCACTCCGTCGGCCCCGTATATTTCCTTCGCTATGGTCTCGATTTTCTCGGCTATGCCCATCTCCAGCGGATACAGGGGCTTGTAGTTGTTTTTCCCTTCTTCTATGATCTTGAGCACTTCTTCGGCCAGGTCAATTCCGCCTTCGCCGCCCTTTGCCCATACTTCGGATATTACCGCTTTTACTCCCTTCGCTTTGCATTCTTCTTTTATGAGATTGAGTTCCGCTTCCGTGTCGCTGGGGAAGCGGTTTACGGCTACTACCGCCGGAAGGCCGAATTTTTGTGTTATGTTTTCTATGTGTTTCATCAGGTTGGGTATGCCTTTTTTCAGGGCTTCCAGGTTTTCTTCGCTTAGCTTTTCTTTCGGTACTCCTCCGTTGTATTTCAACGCCCGGACCGAGGCCACAATTACTACGGCGTTGGGCTTTATGCCCGCTACCCGGCATTTTATGTCCAGGAATTTCTCTGCTCCCAGGTCCGCTCCGAATCCGGCTTCGGTTACTACGTAGTCCGCCAGTTTCATGGCCATCTTCGTGGCGATTACGCTGTTGCAGCCGTGGGCTATGTTGGCAAAGGGCCCTCCGTGTACAAAGGCTGGAGTGCCTTCTAACGTCTGCACCAGGTTGGGCTTAAATGCATCTTTCAGCAGTGCCGCCATCGCTCCATGGGCCTTGAGGTCGCCGGCGGTTACGGGCCTGCCGTCGTAGGTGTAGGCCACCACTATCCGGGAAAGGCAGTTTTTGAGGTCTTCCAGGTCCGTCGCCAGGCAAAATACCGCCATGACTTCGGAGGCTACCGTTATGTCAAAGCCGTCTTCCCTGGGAACTCCGTTGGCTTTCCCTCCAAGGCCGTCGACTATGAACCTCAGCTGCCTGTCGTTCATGTCCATGCAGCGCCTCCACACTATGCGCCGCGGGTCGATGCCGAGTTCGTTGCCCTGGTATATGTGGTTGTCCACCATGGCCGCCAGCAAGTTGTTGGCCGCTCCTATGGCGTGGATGTCTCCGGTAAAGTGCAGGTTTATGTCTTCCATGGGCACTACCTGGGCGTAACCGCCGCCGGCCGCTCCGCCTTTTACGCCAAAGACCGGCCCAAGAGAGGGCTCCCTTAAGGCTATGGCCGCATTTTTGCCGAGCCTTCTTAAGGCATCGCCCAGGCCTACCGTCGTGGTGGTCTTTCCTTCACCGGCGGGCGTGGGGTTTATGGCAGTCACCAGAATCAGTTTGGCATCGGGTCTGTCTCCAAGGCGTTTTAATAAATTGTAATCTACCTTCGCCTTGTATTTGCCGTAGTATTCGATGTCGTCCTCGGAAAGCCCGAGTTTTGCGGCAATGTCCCTTATGTGCTCTAGTTTTGCCTCCTGGGCTATTTCTATGTCGCTTTTGAAAGCCATTTACACCCCATCCTTTCCGGAATTTTTTTAATTGATTTTTTGCGGAGCCAGGCCGATACTGAACCTTTTCATTATTAGCCTGGCAAAAATGGTGTATATTGGAATATTAAAAGCTTGAACGATACAGGAAGTAACTATCTTGTAGACCAGCGGTATGCCGAATAGCTTGTAGAGAAAATAGGGCACGAGTAATACTGAAGTTATTATCTGTCCGGTAGCTATCGCTATGGCAAGCTGCCAGATGTTCGGTTGTTTACTGTTAAAAAGTCTTATCATAAAACCGGGTATCATGCCGGTCAATGCAGCTGTAAAAGTAAAATGAGGCATATACGGTCCCATCGGGTTTATCCAGTAACCCACCAAATCGCCGATGGCTCCCACAATTCCTCCCGCTGCCGGGCCCATCGTAATCCCGGCCAGGATAACGGGAAATCCTCCGAATCCTATTCTTATCGCTTCCACCGTGCCGAATGCTATCCTTATGCTGGCAATTCGGGTAAGTATTATGTTCAGCACCACGAACATCGCCATGTAGGTTATCCTTTTAGTGCTCATTTTCATGAAATCGGTGTCCTCCTCAAAAATTGGCTTTTGGCATCAATGAATAGTTTGCGATACAAAACTGGTAATCTTATTCTTTATGACAGCAATGCTCTCTCTGGTTTGCTTGCTGGCGTAGAAGGGAGAGACGCCTTCCCTATCTGCTTTTTCTACTGTAACATCGTAGCTCAATATTCCCAGCAGTTTATCCGCTTCCACGTTGTTTTTTATAAAATTTTCATCATCCCAGTCTTTTACCTTATTTCCCACCACCAGGACTTTATTTACACCTATCTCGGCTGCAAGCTTCCTTATAGAATAAAAGGTGTTTATACTCTTTAAAGAAGGTTCTACTATAACTATGAAAGCGTCAACACAATCCGCTGTGGCTCTTCCTAAATGTTCTATACCAGCTTCCATATCCACTATCAGCACATCTTTGCTATCAAGAAGCAAATGCCGCATTATAGCCCGCAAAAAGGTGTGTTCCGGGCAGGCACAGCCTGAGCCGCCCTTTTTTATGCCGCCCATTACCAAGAGCCTGACGCCCTCGTGTTCAGCACAGAATCTTTCAGGTATGTCCTCAACTTTTGGATTGAGTGTAAACATCTGACCCACAAGACCGGGTTGGGCTCCGGTCCTTTCTGCTATGAGCTCTCTCATCTCAGAAAGAGGTACAATTTTACTTTGCTTATCCTCAGGAAATCCCAGCGCGGCTGCAAGGTTAGCATCCGGATCTGCATCTACAGCCATCACCCTGTAACCTTCCGCTGCATACAATTTAGCGAGGACTGCGGCAAGGGTGGTTTTACCAACCCCGCCCTTGCCGGTAATAGCTATTTTCATACCTTTAACCTCCACTTAAATCCCCAGTTGCTTCCGCTTATTTTCGATATGAACTGCAATTTTTTCGGCAGCTTTAACCGGGTCTTTTTCTATTTCAAACCTGCCACCTAAGACGCTTTCCAGGTCTTTTGTCAGATAGTTTGTTACATTTTCCGAACCGGTGACAGCGGGAGATACACCCAATATTACGTATATACCTGAGGCTACAGCATAAAGACCTATAGATTGAGCCTTCTCAGACATCCATTCAGGCGCCGCAGCAGCTACCGGCAAATCGCTGATGTCCACGCCCATGTAATTGGCCACTTCAGAAAGCAGCACCAGAATACGGCTTATGTCCACACAGGACCCCATGTGGAGCACGGGAGGTATGTCAAGCAGTTCGCAAACGGTAGCAAGCCCTTTTCCGCAGTATTTTCGGGCTTCTTTGCTCATTAGCCCCGCCTTTATGCAGGAATGAGCACCGCACCCTGTCGTCACAACGAGTATGTCGCGCCTTAAAAGCTCCTTTGCAAGAGTAACGTGGCACGAGTTGTGCGGCTGCTTATGGTTGTTGCAGCCAACTATCGCTACCGCACCCCTTAACACGCCCGATTTTATGGCGTCAACGAGGGGTTTTACGGTTCCGGAAGGATGGGCGAAGGAATTTGTAACCCGGTCGAGGATTTTGATTATGGCTTCGAAACTATAACCTATCTCCCCTTCGCTTTTTACATCGGGTATATAAATTTCTCCCTTCCTGTTTTTGAAGTTCATTACCGCTTCTTTTACTATCCTTTTTGCTATATCCAGACCTTTTTGTTCGTCGAATTCCATATGAATTGCTCCAGGAACTTTTGCCTTGGGAGAAGTAGTAATAAGCTTCGTATGGTAGCATTTTGCTACTGTGGCAAGGGAAGGCATTATGCATTGAACGTCAACTATCATAGCCTCAACGGCGCCGGTCACAATAGCCAGTTCCTGCTGGAAGAAATCGCCTGCCATCGGAATTCCATGCCTCATGGCTATCTCGTTGCCCGTGCAGCACATACCCACTACGTTTATGCCTTCTGCTCCCTGTTTTTTCGCAAGTTCCAAAAGTTCCGAGTCTCTGGCCGCCATTACGATAGCCTCGGACAGAGTGGGCTCGTGGCCGTGTACCACTATGTTTACATATTCCTTCTTTAAAACACCTAGATTTGCCTCCACCTTCCGGGGCACAGGGGTGCCAAAAAGCACATCGCTCAGCTCAGTGCCTATCATGGAGCCTCCCCATCCGTCGCTCAAGGCTGCCCTTATCGCCTGCCTGATTATGTTCCTGTAATCGGCATCGCATCCCATATGGGTGGAGTGCAAAACCTCTACAATTTCTCTATCTATGGCCTCCGGGGCCACCCCTAATTCATCCCACAAATTTTGCCTTTTATGCGGCGCTCTCTTTAAAAATAGTAATTTGCCGAATATTTTACCAAATTCCGATAGAGCTTTTTCCGCCACTTCTCTGGCAATACACGAAGCATCCTTGCCCTCTACCGCTATGCCCCACTCGCCGGCTATTTTAAAAAGCTTTTCCTCATCTTTTACAGAGCTTTTACCAGTCGCATGATAAAGGGCCAGGGCAATATCCCTACCATGGTCCGAATGGGCTGCGGAACCGGCAGCGACCGCTCTAGCAAAGTTTCGCGATGCAATCGTGTCCTCGGTCGCTCCGCATATACCCGCTTTGGGGCCATCGTCCGAAACTTTTACAATACGGCACGGTCCCATGGAGCAATTGGTACAGCATAATCCCATCTCGCCAAAGCCGCACTGGGGCTGCATAGCAAGGGCGCGGTCCCATACCGTATCTATGCGCTCTTTTTTAGCCTTTTCGTATAACTTTTTTGTCGCCGCATCGCAGGTGAATAATTCACAGTTTATCACGACAATACCTGGTTCGAAAAACTTGACTGTTTTTATCTTCAGCCAAGTCGGCCCCCGGACCAGGCTTTCGCCTCCTTTCCGGATATTTGATTTGCCCTCCGAGGG
>JASUSP010000077.1 GCA_030446005.1 Tepidanaerobacteraceae bacterium
ATATACCCTCGTTTTCATGAAGCAGCTCAGCTAAGAAAGAGAAATTACACCCCCTGTATTTAGTTTGGGCAAGTTGAAGTACTTTCTGGCGTATATTGTTAGGTATAGCATGAACTGGTTTTCGGCCTCGGTTGCCATGAGCGAGAGAGGCAGGGCCGTGTTCTTTGAATTTTGCTTTAAGCCTGTAGACATGACGTTCGCTGATATTGAGGAGGCTAGCAGCCTCTTTATTGGTAATCATCCCTCCCAAGACTTTTTCTAAAATTTGAAGTCTATATAATTCCGTCTTTGACAAAACAATCATCTCCCTGCTCATACTGACATTTTCTCAGATGGATTTCACCCTGACAATATCACAGACGGATAACAATAAACGAGAATCCCCTTGACTTTAGTCGGAATTTCTATTATCATAAAAAGTAAAAATCGATATTGCAAAGACTATGAGGGGGATTGTAGGCCCGATACCCTTACAGAGAGAAACCGCCGATGGCTGAGAGCGGTTTCAAGGAAAGGCGGGACCGAAGTTGCGCCCCGGAGTTCAGGCCTTGAAATCTAAAGTAGAGGCCTGCGGCTTAGGCCGTTAAGGAAAAGAGCAAGAAATCAGAGTGGGACCGCGGGCCTTTCGCCTCTGGAGAGGTGAAAGGCCTTTGTTTTTAAATCCCCTCAAACAAGAATCCATAAGGAGGGAAAAGAATATGTCCTTGTTGAAAACGATTAAGGAAGACATAAAAGTTGTATTCGAGCGTGACCCGGCGGCAAAAAGCATCCTGGAAGTTATCCTGTGCTATCCCGGGTTTCATGCCATTCTGATGCATAGAATAGCTCATTTCTTTTACCAGAAGAAGTTCTTTTTGATAGCCAGGATAATATCACAGATAACTAGGTTTTTGACGGGTATAGAGATACACCCGGGTGCCAAAATAGGTAAGGGCTTTTTCATAGACCACGGGATGGGCGTAGTCATAGGCGAGACTACTGAAATAGGAGATAACGTGACCTTATATCAGGGAGTAACTTTAGGAGGCACGGGCAAGGAAAAAGGAAAAAGACACCCAACTCTCGGCAACAATATAGTCGTGGGAGCCGGCGCCAAAATCCTAGGCCCGATAAAGATAGGCGACAACTGCAAGATAGGTGCAGGAGCAGTGGTTTTGAAGGACGTGCCGCCCAACTGCACGGTGGTGGGTGTGCCGGGCAAGGCGGTGGTGAGGAAGAAGATAGATTTTGCAAAGGCGGACTTTACGAAAGTGGACCTGAACCATCACCTTCTGCCCGACCCGGTAGCGGACATGATGAAGAGTTTGCAGAGAAAAATCGAAGAGCTGGAGGAAAGGATAAAGCAGCTTGAAAGGAGGCATGAGGGTGAAGATATACAATACCCTGACCAAAAGGAAAGAGGAATTCAGACCGCTTAATGACAACAAGGTTACCATATACGCCTGCGGCCCCACTGTTTACGACTATTTTCACGTGGGCAACGCGAGGGTTTTTATAACCTTTGATATGGTGAGAAATTATTTAAAATACAAAGGCTATGATGTAAAGTTCGTTCAAAACTTTACCGATATCGATGACAAGATGATAAAGAGGGCGAACGAAGAAGGGATTACCGTAAAGGAATTAGGTGACAGGTTCATCGAAGAGTACTTCAAAGACGCGGATGCCCTCAACATACAAAGAGCCGACGTTCACCCGAGAGCTACGGAACACATCCAGGATATAATAGAATTCATAAAGGTTCTTATAGAAAAGGGCTACGCTTACGTGGTGGACGGGGATGTATATTTTTCGGCAAAGAGCTTTCCGGGTTACGGCAAGCTTTCCGGGCAGAACTTAGAGGAACTTGAGGCAGGGGCTAGGGTAGAGCCTGGGGAAAAAAAGAAGGACCCGATGGACTTTGCGCTGTGGAAAGCGAGAAAACCCGGAGAGCCCGCCTGGCCCAGCCCCTGGGGAGAGGGAAGACCCGGCTGGCACATAGAATGCTCGGTTATGGCCGTAAAGCACCTGGGAGAGACCATAGACATCCACGGCGGCGGACCGGACCTCATTTTTCCACACCACGAAAACGAGATAGCACAGAGCGAAGCTGTCACCGGCAAGCCCTTTGCAAGGTTTTTCATGCACGTAGGGTACCTTAATATCAACAACGAAAAGATGTCAAAATCCCTTGGGAACTTCTTTACCGTGCGGGAAATTCTTAAGGAATACGAAGCGGAAGTGCTGAGGTTTTTGATGCTGTCGTCCCATTACAGGAGCCCTATTAACTTCAGTAAGGAGTTAATGGAACAATCAAAAAATGCATTGGAGCGACTTTATACGGCGCTTTATGCCATGGAGCACCTGGAAAAGGTAGCCCCCGAAAGACCTTTGAGCATAAAGGAAGAGGAGTATCTAAAAAAGCAGCTGGAAAACAAGAATAAATTCATCGAAAGCATGGACGATGATTTTAACACCGCCAGTGCAATAGCCGCTATATTCGATATCGTAAGGGAGTTTAACGTAAACTTGAACGAGAATTCTTCAAAGGAAGCAGTAAAAAGGACGAAGGAACTGGTCCTTGAGTTAGGCGGTGTGCTGGGGCTTTTTTCCAGATTTCAGCCGGAGTTGCTGGATGAAGAGATCGAGCGAATGATAAAGGAAAGACAGGAGGCAAGAAAAGCGAAAAATTATGCGCTTGCCGACAAAATCAGAGACGAGCTGAAGGCTCGGGGAATCATAATTGAAGATACGCCTACCGGCACGCGGTGGCGGCGGGCTTAACGGAGTGGTGGCTGTGGAAAACGAAAAAAAGTGCAACTTATCGGAGCTTTCCTCGCTGGCCCTGGCCTTCGTCGGAGATGCCGTGTTTAATCTGTTTGTCAGAACTATGGTGGTGGGAAGCGGGAAAAAAGTAAAGGACCTCCATCAGGAAACGGTAAAATATGTGAAGGCTTCGGCGCAAGCCGAAGTCCTGAAAAAAATTGAAGGGTACCTGACGCCTGAAGAAAGGGATGTGGTGCGAAAGGCCCGAAACGCAAAAGTAAATTCGGTGCCCAAGAACGCGGACATAATGGACTACCATTACAGCACCGGCTTTGAGGCGCTCCTGGGCTACCTTTACCTTTCGGGGAAAAACGATAGATTAAATAAAATCCTAATGGCTTCCTTCAAGCTCGTCAATTCCGGACAGGATACTTCCCGCAGCTGAAGGCTCCTTCGGGGCAGTAACCCGTGGCTTCACAAGGAGCTCCGGCCTTTTTGAAAAGGTTCGGGGCTATTTTTCTTACTTCGTCCAGCATCATCCGCGCTAGCTGTCGGATTTCCGACTGGGCCCTTTCACAGCAGCGAAGATGAAAGAAATTGTAAAGGCTTCTTGCGTTCATGGTAACCACGAGGTTGGTGCAGGTCCCCATCGGCAGGATGTAGCGGGCGTCTTCTTTGTCCACCCCCATTTTTACCATGGCAAGATAAGTTTTTTTGCAATTTTCCAGGGCATCGATGTAAGCCAAAATAGCCTCGGGATTTTTTTCGATTTCCTCCGGGAGCACGCAGTAATACCGGGCTTTTATGTAATCCCTGGCATGTTTTTTAATTTTGTCGAAAAAGTCCCGAGAATTCCTGCACAGTTCCACAAATTTTTGCTTCAAATATAGCGAGTGCGCAAAGTCAATTCCGCCGTAAATGTAAAGGCAAAAGTCCAGAGTATCCTTTTCCGAAAGCACGAGGTAGTTATCTTTTACTTCGAATTTAAAAGAGGTACCCGAAAGAATACGGGAAAATTTTTCTGGGAAGGATAAAAGAAGGCCTTCTTCTTTTATTTTCCCTGCAGCATCGAAAACTCCGCGCAAAAAGTGACTCAGGTTTTCCAGCTGCACTTCACTGGGGACATTTTCGCCCGCATCTGGTTTTTTTGATTCTTTTTCGAAAAGGGTCGCATCACCTCCTGCCGAAACGAATCCGTTGAGGTACGCGCGGTTTTCTTTTTTTACCTTAGCTAAAAAATCCTTTTCATCGTCATTAAGTTCATCTTTGAAAGGATTGTTGTACCTCAGACTCTGCACCGAATAGGAAGCTATGCGGTGGCGGGTGAGCTGGGCTAAAAGAGTGCGGCTTACTCCTTCGATGGCGAAAGTAAAGCTTACGTGCTCGAAAGGGGACATATGGCCGGACTTCTGCAATTTCTGTATAAAAGACGTTACCTTTTCTTCGCTCAAACTTTCCATGATTTCTAGAGGCCCTGTATTTGAATAGCAAAGGCGGGCCGCTGCGGCCACGGTTTTTTCCGGTTCTGGAGTATGGGTCAAAATGGTTACCCTCACGATATTCGCCTCCTTGACTTTTAAAGCAAATTAAAATATCATGATTACAAGCTTCGTTTATAACATTATATCATTAAATAGCACGTCGTTAAATCGGTACTGTTGGGAGTGAACGGTTAAACAAATGGAATTTCAGATAGAAGGGAAAAATGCGGTTCTAGAAGCTTTGAAGGCCGGCCGGCCTTTGAATAAAATTTACATAAAAAAAGGGGAACAGCACGGCGCCATAAAAAAAATAATTGAACTTGCAAAAAGCGCCGGGATACCATTAGTGGAGCTTCCACACGAAAGTTTTGCGATGATGGCCCGGACCAAGAGCCCCCAAGGGATAATTGCCGTTTCTTCGCCCAAAGAATACGTTTCGGTAGAGGACCTTTTGGAAGCGGCCCAAAAAATGAACGAGGAGCCTTTCATTTTTGTGCTGAACGAAATTAACGACCCCCAGAACCTGGGAAACATTATACGCACCGCCGACTGTTTGGGCGTCCACGGGGTTGTAATTCCCAAAAGAAGGGCCTGCCCGGTTACGCCTGCGGTGGTAAAGGTGTCGGAAGGAGCTTACGAGTACGTAAACGTGGCGCGTGTTTCCAACATCGCTTCGACTCTGGAATACTTGAAGGAAAGGGGAATATGGGTGGTGGGAGCCGACCCGGAGGGCAAACCGTACTACGAGGCGGATTTAACTGGACCGATAGCCCTGGTGGTAGGAGGCGAAGATAAGGGTTTGGGGAAGCTGGTAAGGGAAAAATGCGACTTTTTGGTTAGCCTTCCCATGCGAGGACACGTCTCGTCGCTTAACGCCGCAGTGGCCGCAGCGGTTCTGGGGTACGAAATTTTGAGGCAAAGGGAAGGAAGGCATGGTTGAAAGGCACGAGGAATATCTTTTTATAGACGGCTATAACGTCATAAATGCCTGGCCGGAGCTTATCGAAGCAAAAAGCGTGAGCCTTGAGACGGCGAGGGATAAGTTGGTGGATATCATGAGCGATTATGCGGCCCAGACGGGGATAAGAGTCATAGTGGTTTTCGACGCTCATCACGTTGAAGGGGGGCGCGGAGCCCGCTACCGTATAAATGGGGTAGAAGTGGTGTTCACTAAAGAAGGAGAAACCGCCGATGCATACATAGAAAGAACGGTCGATTCCATGGGCAAGGGAGACAAAGTAAAAGTGGCCACTTCCGACTGGATAGAACAGCAGATTGTAATGAGTCGCGGGGCCGTTCGTATGTCCGCAAGGGAATTGAGGAACGAAATAATGGCTTTGGCTGAAAAGAGGAGGAAACAGGAAGAAATCCAGAAGTTCGAAAGAAATACGTTGGAGGAAAGAGTTGATAAAGGCACCTGGAGGCTCATTCTCGAACGCTTTAAAGGCGGCAAGGAAGCTTGACTACTTTAATCACTATGCGCTATAATGAAATAGGTCCATTTCTGCAGGGGGCGATAGTGTGAAGGCGGGGGTTCATAAAAAAGACTACACCTGCTACGAAGACATGCAGGACGAGGAGGTAGTATACGAGGCAAGAAGCGGCAGCCGCGAAGCTTTGGAGTACCTAATAAACAAATACAAAAATTTCGTGAAATCCAAAGCGAGGTCCTATTTTTTAATAGGTGCGGACCGGGAAGACATAATTCAGGAAGGCATGATAGGTCTTTATAAGGCAATAAGAGATTTTAACCCGGACAAACTGTCGTCCTTCAGGGCCTTTGCGGAACTTTGCATCACAAGGCAGATAATTACCGCAATAAAGACGGCTACCCGCCAAAAGCATATACCGCTCAATTCTTACGTTTCGCTCAACAAGCCTATTTACGATGAAGATTCGGAACGCACGCTAATGGATGTATTATCAGAGGTGAAAATTACCGATCCGGAAGAGCTCATAATTAGCCGGGAAGAAGTAGCGGATATAGAGTGCAAGATGGGGGAAATATTAAGCAAGTTAGAATGGGATGTGCTGATATCCTACCTGAGCGGGAAGTCCTACCAGGAAATAGCAAAAGAACTTAAACGTCACGTGAAGTCCATTGACAATGCTCTGCAAAGGGTGAAGAGAAAACTGGAAAAGTATTTGGAAGTAAGGGATATTTAGGAATAAAAAGGCTATTGACCAAAATGATTTTTGCTTTTATAATTATAAAGAGCATGGCAGTGTGGAGAGATGCCCGAGCTGGCCAAAGGGGGCAGACTGTAAATCTGCTGGCGCATGCCTTCGGTGGTTCGAATCCACCTCTCTCCACCATGCGCGGGAATAGCTCAGGTGGCAGAGCACCAGCCTTCCAAGCTGGGTGTCGCGGGTTCGAATCCCGTTTCCCGCTCCAAAAGTTAACGTCGCGGGGTGGAGCAGTCCGGTAGCTCCTCGGGCTCATAACCCGAAGGTCGCTGGTTCAAATCCAGCCCCCGCCACCATATATGTGCCCACGTAGCTCAGTCGGCAGAGCGTCGCCTTGGTAAGGCGGAGGTCGCCGGTTCGATCCCGGTCGTGGGCTCCATTTTTATGTTGAAACTATTTGAAAATTGACTTTTATTTGGTTATAATATATGAGGACGAGCATTTTTTTATTATTTTATTCTACATATTAAGGAGGAAAAACGATGGCAAAGCAAAAGTTTGAGAGGACAAAACCTCACGTCAACGTAGGAACGATAGGTCACGTAGACCACGGGAAGACCACGCTGACGGCGGCGATAACCAAGTGTCTTTCCAGCACAGGACTCGCGAACTTTGTGGCGTATGACCAGATTGACAAGGCGCCCGAGGAGAGGGAGCGCGGAATCACGATA
>JASUSP010000019.1 GCA_030446005.1 Tepidanaerobacteraceae bacterium
GTGTACGCCTAATCTCTTTGCTGCTTCTCCAATGGATAAGAGTTCCATATTTTCTATGGTAGCAAAATAGTTAAGTACAGTCATTACAGTATAGTTTCTTGAAGCTGCTGCAAACCTCCTCATCACCATTATTTTACGGAAAGTTCATCCTGCACTATCCTGACTAACTCAGCGATGAAATCGCCTATAACAGGGAGGTTCAGTATCACGACGCGTTGGAGGATGTATAAAACAAAGGTCCCCAGCAAAGTAAACCCCACCGCCATTCCAAAACCCCTCGCAACTCCGGCCAAAAAATTTAGATAAAGCAGCCTCTTGGGGTTCCTGAATAGTTCCAAGTATTCAGAGAGGTTTAGCTTTTCTATCTCGGCCGAAAGCTCGTCGATTTTTAAGCTTAATTCGCGGAGGAGGTTTTCCATGTCCATTAACATCAAGGTTACCCCTTCTTCTAATTTAACCAACTCGACTTTTTTTATGCCAATTTTAATTTTTTCAGGACCCCTAAAATTATCTTGGAAGAATTTCTCGCCGCCTCTTCGGCAAATTCCTCGTACACCACCACCGCTTTGTCGTCGGCTTTATCCGATACAGACCTAATAACAACAAAAGGGACGTCATTGACGTAGCACACTTGTCCGATAGCTCCACCCTCCATCTCCACACAGGAGCCATCGAAGATATCTTTCAAAAATCTTACTTTTTCCGCACTGCATATAAACTGGTCACCGCTCAATATTCTTCCCCTAATCACTTTTTTCCCTTTTACGGTTTGGCAGGCCACTTGGTAGGCAATTTCCGCCAAGTTTGCGTCGGCCTTAAAAAATTTGACCCCTAGATTTGGAATTTCACCGGGTTCGTGACCAAAAACCGTCCCATCCACGTCGTGTTGAGCTACATCTGTAGAAATTACCACATCACCCACATCCAGGTCTTCTCTCAAAGCTCCCGCAACGCCGGTGCAGAAAATTGCATCTGGTTGAAAATAATCTATTAAAAGCTGGGTGCACAAAGCCGCATTGACTTTCCCTACGCCGCTTTTTACCACGACGACTTCTTTTCCCTCCAGGTTGCCTTGATGAAAAATCAGGGAGGCTCTGTGCACGGTGTTTGTTTTTTCCAGCCTTTCACATAAAAGGGCTATCTCTTTATCTAGAGCGCCTATTATCCCTACTATATGAATCATCCCTTTCAAGCCAATTTAAATCTAAAATCTTCAAGCAGTCACCGCGGATTTGACCTTTACTCCCGGAACCTGTCCCAATTTCCCGGTGAGGGCACCGAGTTCATCGGTAGTGGCATCGACGATAAGCGCTATGACCGAAATTCCCCTCTCTCTGTATGGTATACCCATTCTACCTACTATCAGTTCGCCGAATTTTGATAATATCTCGTTTACCTTTGCGGCAGATTTTTCCCTCTCATAAACTATTATCCCTACCACCGAAAGCCTCTTTTCCTCCGCCATCAACCATCTTCCCCTCCTTCTTCGCCTTCAAAATCCTGCCCCGCTGCGGCTTCCTTTATGTAATCTTCGCCATCCAATCCCGTCGAATTGATGAGGTCTATTTGCGACTGGAGAAAATTTAAAAACCTCGTCTTAAAAAGTTGAAATTGCGCCTTAATCTCTTCGTAACGTTCGCTTAAAGCGTCGCACCGGATTTTTGCCTTTTCAATCATTTTCTCTGCCTTAACCTGAGCGTCTTTTATTATCAGTTCCTTTTCTCTTTCTGCATTCTTTTTTAAGTCCTCTGCAGCTTTTTCCGCGAGGATAATAGCTTTTTTAAGGGTGGTTTCCAGGTCCTGATATTCTTTAAGTTTTTCCCTCAAAAATTTGATTTCTTCTTTTAATTCCTGATTTTCCCTATATATTTTCTCATAACTTTGAGTTACTTTCTCCAAAAAATCCTTAACCTCTTCCTCACTGTATCCCCTGAAAGATTTTCTGAACTCCTTTTTTTGAATATCCAGCGGAGTCAAGGTCACTTCCGTCACTCCCTTGCAATTTAATATATCACCCTCAGCAAAAACACGATTGCCACATTCTTTACTATATCCATTGCTATGAGAGCCAGCACAGGCGAAAAATCAAAATAAAAACCTCCTGCCGGGGGCAAAAATCTAAAGAATAAATGCCTGAAAGGAGCAAGGAGTGGTTCGGTAATTTGATAAACGAATCTATAAATGGGCCAATACTCCGCTCCAGGCAGCCAGCTCATAAACACTCTTGCTATGATTAAAAATTCCATTACTCTAAAGAACAAGTCTATTGTTCGGATGAGCAACAAAGGCCTTACCTCCTCGGCATCATGATTTATAAAGCGGTTTTTCCTTCCCGGATTCTATTTCATCGAGGTTAAACCCCGTTATATCCACGTTGTTCGGCGCAAATACAAATGTGCCGCTGCCGACCTTCTTTACGGTACCGTCCAAAACAAAGACGCTGCCGCTCAAAAAATCCAATATGCGCCGTCCCGTGTCTTTATCCATTCCCTCGAGGTTCACTATAACCGCCCTGCGGTTTTTTAACTCCTCCGAAATCTCCTTAACTTCGTCAAAACAGGTGGGTCTGAAAACCGTTACCCTGTTTTTTGGTATCTGATGAATATTTATAACCCTTCCTCTTTCTTGTCTGGCAGGAATGCCAAGGGGGTCTTCATGTTGGTGCACCGGCGGTTCTTCATCCTCAATTCCCAGGAAATAAAGTATCTTGCTCAACAATTTGTTACTGGCCATTTCTATACCTCCTCATCCTCAGACTCTCGGTCCAAAAATACCGCTCCCTATTCTTATCATGTTTGCCCCCTCTTCAATGGCCACATGAAAATCATGAGTCATGCCCATCGATAAAATTTCCATATCCACATTTTTCAGGTGTAGACTTTTCAATTCCGAAAATAATTCGCGCATTTTTCTGAAAAATGGTCTTACGTCTTCCGGATCCTCCTTAAAAGGTGCTATTGCCATCAAGCCTTTTACCCTGATGTTCTCAAGCTCGGATATTTTCTTTATCAATTCCGGGGTGTCTTCGTATTCTGCTCCAAATTTGGTGTCCTCTTTTCCGATGTTCACCTGGACCAACACATCCATAACCTTACCTATTTTACCTGCTCTTTTATCAATCTCAACTGCAAGTTCGTAGCTGTCTACCGATTGAATCATGGAGAAAAGTTTTACGGCGTACTTAACTTTATTTTTCTGTAAGTGCCCTATCATATGCCAGCTGACATCGCCTTTTACCAGTTCTATTTTCCTTTGAGCTTCCTGCACGCGGTTTTCCCCTAAAATTTTCAGTCCGCAATCGACGGCCACCTGGATGGTCTCAGGCAAAACCGTCTTAGTTACCGCAACTATCTTTATATCTTCAGGCCGGCGGCCTGCTTTTTCAGCCGCCTCTTTAACCCTCAACTTTAACCTTTCTATGTTCTGCCGAACAACCTCCATATCAATCCCCTCTTTACCATAACTCTATCGCCGAGTTTTACACCTTCCACTATCGCAATTTCATCGTCTCGGGCCACTACATTTACCGGTTTAAAAAACAGCCTTCCATCAAAAAACAATAGTACACCTTCCTGTCCACCATCATTTACTATGGCGGAAATCGGAACCCCGATACCCTCATACATCCGCACCACGATTTCAACTTCGACTTTTCTCTTGTCAAGAAGTTCAAAAGGAACTTCTTTTGTAGAAAATACAGCTATCTTTTCATTTTTGCAAACCTCTTTAAGGTCCGCTTTGACCTCGACGCCAAGCTGAGGGAATTTCAGGGTATATTTTCCGCCTACATTTAAATCCTCACCATCCCATTGAGTTACAATGTTTAGCGACAAATTATCAACAATTTTAAGCACTGCCTGATTTGCCCTTACTATTTCTGGAAATACCCGATTTTCCACGTTGACATTTAAATTTTTTATTTCATCATAGTCAAGACACCCTATCTTATCCGGCATCAAAAGATTTTCGTAACCATCTATATTGAAACTAACTATTCCCGCCATCGGTGAAAAAACCGTGTATTCAACTTCCTGTAGCTTTTTTTCCTGAAGTTCTATGCTTTTTTCCAGCAACTTTATGGCCGCCTCGCTTTGCAATCTTGAATCTTTTTCTAGTGACCATGTTTTTTTCAAATTTTCCAATTTCTCTCTAAGTTCATCCATCTCTTTTTCGAGTACCTGCTTTTTATCCACATTGGTGATCACTTTAAAAAGTGGAGAATTTACCCTTACCCTTTCTCCGTCTTTGACGAGAAGTTCTAGCTTTCCTTCGGCCGGCGCGTTTATTACCAGCTCGTTTTTAACAATGGCGGCTTCACAGAAAATAATTTCTTTCACCGTGCTTTCCTTGGCTATGTATATGTCATCACGGGCCTGTCCCAAAATACTTAAAACTGCAAGGCACAGAAAGACCACCGTGAGCGGTAAAAAAATCCGGCGTTTTTTGCGAATTTTTCTCGACCTCAAGTCTACAACCTTCGAATAGGTCCTCTTTTTCATCTCCTTCACCTTATTTTTATCTTCTGCACAAAATAGAAGAATCCTTCCATGTTTGTAATAAAAATGGAAATCTCAAATTTTTATGTTTTTCCACGCTCCTCCTCTAAACCTTATTATATACAGCGCCGACCGGATAGCCCAGTCCAGAAACATGGCAATCCAGGCGCCGATTAATCCCATATTGAAGGCTTTTAATAAGTACCAAGTGAACCCTATTCTTACAATCCACATTCCCAAAATAGTTATGTAAACGGCTACTTTTGTATCCCCTGCTCCCCTTAGAGCCCCCGGTATAACCATACCGATGCACTCGGGTATCTGTGTAAAAGCTACTATGCGCAAAAGGGTAGTTCCCATTTTTATTATATCCGAATCGCTGGTGAAGATTTTTAGGAAAGTTACGGGAAAGGAAAAAAACAACAATCCCATCGCTCCCATTATCGCCATAGCCATAAGAAGGGAAATTGTTGTACTCCTTTGCGCCCCCTTTATATCACCCGCTCCCAAATACTGTCCCACCATAGCGGTAGCTGCGGTGGCAAAACCTATGCCCGGCATGTAAGAAAAAGATTCCACATTGAGGCTTATGGAATGCGCTGCGTACGCTTCGGTACCCAGATTTGCCACCAACCTGGTGTAAATTATCTGCCCGGTGGAAACGAGTATCCTTTCCAGAGCTGCGGGTATCCCTATTTTCATCATTTTGGAAAATAAAATCCAATCGAAATTGCGGGTGACCTTCTTCCAATTGACAAAAAGACCTTTATTTGGTTTGGACAGCCGGTAAATCAACCATATTGCTCCTGCTAAACGCGAAATGGACGATGAAATTCCCGCCCCTACTACTTCCAATCTGGGAAAGCCCAATCCACCGAAAATGAAAAGGTAATTAGTAAGAATGTGAAA
Source organism: Tepidanaerobacteraceae bacterium (assembly GCA_030446005.1). Classification (GTDB taxonomy): domain Bacteria; phylum Bacillota; class Thermosediminibacteria; order Thermosediminibacterales; family Thermosediminibacteraceae; genus Fervidicola. The sequence continues at coordinate 5,406 of JASUSP010000019.1, forward strand.
CATATTTATTACCGCGTTCACAACCATAGGGGTCTTGGTGTCCCCCGCACCCCTAATTCCAGCCGCGGCTACGCTGAAGACAAACAAAAAGAGCATCCCGGGTATCATGGCTCTGAGGTAATTGCTCCCAAGCGGCCTAACCGATGGTTCGGCACCCATGCAAATCATTATTTCAAATGAATTAACAAAAGCCAGAATTACGAGAACAAACCCTATTAAAAAAGCAGCTACTACAGATTGCCCCGTGACCTGCCCTGCTTTTTCCCTATCCCCAGAACCCACAGCCCTGGCTGCCAGCGCCGTTGTTCCCACAGATATGCCCATTATGAGCGCGTTTAAAAGAAAAAAAGGATGCATGCTGAGGCCCACCGCTGCCACAGCTTCAGCTCCGAGCCTTCCGACCATGGCCATATCCGCTACCTGGCTTAAGGTTGCCAGGGCTTGCTCTATGACCACGGGCCACGCTAAAGTCCAGGCCTTATCGAGGATTTCTCTAATCTCTTCATTTTTAACAAAAACGAATCTCGGCCTCTTTAGAGGTCTTAATAAATACCCGCTCATATTTTAAATCTCCATATTTTAAACATAAAAAAATAACGCAGAGCTTAATGGTGCTCCACGTTTACTTCCTTAAATGGTCTGAGTGGGGGGACTTGAACCCCCGACCTCTAGAACCCCATTCTAGCGCGCTACCAAACTGCGCCACACCCAGACGCTGTCCGATTTCACTTATTATTATAAGGCATAAGGCAGATATTTTCAACCCCCACAGATAATTTTTTTACTCCATAAATTCACTTTTTTAACAAAAGCTTCACGAATAAATTGATACCGATAAGATAGCCTGCTTACTGAACCTCGAAACCCATAAGTGAAATTACAGGATTATGCATATAAGGCTTCCGCTTCCCTCGTTCACGATGCGCTGCAATGTTTCCTGCAATTTGGCCTGAGCCGATTCGGGCATGTGCAGGAGCTTGTTTTGTATCCCTTCCCGCACCAAATCCCGCAGGGATTTCCCAAAAATATTGGTCTGCCATATCTTTGCGGGGTCGTTTTCAAACTCGCTCATCAAGTAATTGATTAGTTCCTCGCTTTGCTTTTCGGTTCCAATAATAGGCGATACCTCAGTCTGAATGTCCGCCCTTATCATGTGTATGGAAGGAGCAATGGCCCTTATTCTCACTCCGAATTTAGAACCCTGTCTTATAACCTCCGGTTCTTCCAAAGTCAGCTCATCTAACTGGGGCGGAACTATTCCGTATCCCACCCGCTTTACGTCATCCAAAGCTTTTGCCACTTTGTCGTATTCTCTTTTTGCATCGACCAAATCATTTATCAGAGGTATGAGATGATGTTCTCCTTCAATAGTAAGTCCCGAAATTTCGCTGAGCACCTTGTAAAACAGTTCTTTTTTAGCTTCCAGTATTATCTCGGCCATGCCGGTTCCCAGGTTCATTTCTTTTATCCTTACCTGTTCCAAAAAATCACTTTCTTTCAAGGATGAAGCAACTTTATTGATATCTCTGACCCTATTCATACCCTTAATTTTTTCTTTTACTGTTTCTTCAAACTTCTTCCTCAGATAGTGTTCTTTTTCTAAAACCTCTATCCATTTCGGTATATGTATATTAATCTCCACCAGGGGGAACTCAAAGAGGACTTCCTCCAAGAGGCTGAAAATGTCCTCTTGATTCATTTCCTGACAGTTGAGGGGGATTACCGGCACGTCGTATTTTGCTTCGAGCGTTTCTTTAAGTTCGAGGGTTTTTTTATTCATCGGGTCGGCAGAGTTCAGCACTATTACAAAGGGCTTGCCTATTTCCTTCAGTTCGTTTACCACTCTTTCTTCAGCCTGAACATAGTTTTCCCTCGGAATTTCGGTGATGGTTCCGTCGGTGGTCACCACCACACCTATCGTGGAGTGTTCCTCTATAACCTTGCGAGTACCGATCTCTGCAGCTTCCTGAAAAGGTATTTCTTCGTCAAACCACGGCGTGGATACCATCCTCGGTCCGTTTTCGTCTTCGTAGCCGATAGCACCCCTTACCGAATACCCGACATTGTCCACCAGGCGTACCCGAAACTTGATGTTGTCCTTAAAATTTACCTCTACTGCCTGACTTGGAATAAATTTGGGTTCCGCCGTAGTAATCATCCTGCCCGCCCCGCTCTGGGGGAGTTCATCTTTTGCCCTGCTTTTAGCGTTAGGGTCCTGAATGTTGGGAATTACCAGCAATTCCATGAACCTCTTGACGAAAGTAGACTTACCCGCCCTAACAGGCCCTACCACACCTATATAGATATCGCCGCCGGTTCTTTCCGCAATGTCTTTAAATAAATCAAATCTTTCCACGGTTTCCCCTCCTTGTAAACTTATCTACCCCCTTCCTACCCATAATTTCACGTCCGGTTCTCCCTTAGGAAGGGTAGTTTTTTCGCTTTTTTTCAATAATATATATATGACGTCGTGTCCCGAATATTACTTCAAAATAAAAAAACGTGGACTTGCCACGTTTTAAATCCAATCATTACTTATAACTTCTTCCATTTCATGCTTGCCCCTTCTACTCATAAGCTCCTTTACTGCGTCCATAGGGTTTCTGCCTTCATAAAGCACCTCATAGGCCTTTTCCGTTATTGGCATCTCTACACCGTGCTTTCGCGCCAAATCATAGGCGGCTTTAGTGGTATGTATGCCTTCAATGACCATATTGGTCGAGGTCACGACCTCTTTTACAGCTTTTCCCCGACCTATGTCGATACCTGCCCTCTTATTACGGCTGAACATGCTATTGCATGTCACTATAACATCGCCGACTCCTGACAGCCCGAAAAAAGTTGATGGTTGTCCTCCCATTTTTACGCCCAACCGGGTTATCTCTATGATTCCCCTCGTTATCAAAGCCGCCCTTGTGTTATCTCCGAAACCCAAACCTTCTGCTATTCCCGCACAAATTGCTATGATGTTTTTCAACGCACCGCCCATTTCCACTCCGACTATATCCAAATTGGTATAAACCCTAAAATAGGAGTTCATGAAAAAGTCCTGTACTTTTTCAGCTACGTCCTTTTTTTCAGCCGCAGCCACCACTGCAGTCGGAAGCCGCCTTGCGACCTCCTCGGCATGGCTGGGACCGGAGATGACCGCAATATCCACCTCCAACCCCGCAGGCAGTTCCTCTTTTATGACCTGCGACATCCTGAGCAGGGTACCCACTTCTATGCCTTTTGCAGCGCTTATGATAATACTTTGACTTTTTATATACCTTCCTGCAGCTCTAGCAATGTCTCGCATCGACTGAGAAGGAACGGCCATCACCACATATTCTGCTCCGTAAAGAGCTTTTTCCAAGTCGCAAGTAACTAAAATTTCCTCCGGTATTCTGACACCCGGCAAATATTCGCTGTTTTCGCGAGTGTTTTTTATGCGGTCTGCCAACTCCTGCCTTCTTGCCCATAAGCTCACTTCGGCCCCGTTGTCCGCAAGGAGCCGGGCAATCGCAGTACCCCAGCTACCCGCACCGATAACCGCTGCTTTCATCAAAAAATGACCCCCTAATCATCCTTTTTTGTTCCGGCCTTTTAGGACAACCGGAGTCCCCTCAAGACCAAACCTTTCCCTCAATTTATTTTCTATATACCTCACATAAGAAAAATGCAAAAGCTCCGTATCGTTTACCGTGAGCACAAAGGTAGGAGGTTTGACCCCGGTCTGGTCTAACGAATATATCTTTAACTTTCGGCCCTTTATGGTGGGCGGCGCCACAAAAGCCGTAGCATCTTCAAGCAGCTCGTTTAAGGTTGCTTTGTCTATCCTGAAGGCATACTGGTCCATCACAAACCGTATCAATTCCAGAATTTTGTTAACCCTTTTTTTCGTCTTGGCTGAAACGAATACGACAGGGGCGTACTGTATAAACGTCAATTCTTTCCGGATATTCTCGGTATACCTGTAGATGGTTTTGTCATCCTTTTCCACCAAATCCCATTTATTCACTACTATTATAATGCCCCTCCCGCTTTCATGGGCAATCCCTGCGATTTTTTTGTCCTGTTCGGATATTTCCCTTGTGGCATCCAGAACGACCAAGGCTATATCGGCTCTTTCTACTGCCTGAATTGCCCTCAAATGACTGTAAAATTCGATGTCTTCCTTTATCCTGCTTTTTCGCCTCAAACCAGCCGTATCTATAAGTACCATCTTTTGCCCTTCGTACTCAAATGGCGTATCTATGGCATCCCTGGTGGTACCTGGAATATCGCTCACTATCACCCTTTCCTCGCCGAGCAGGGCATTCACCAAAGAAGACTTACCCACGTTAGGCCTTCCAATTACAGCCACCTTTATTACGCTTTCATCGTATTCAGGCTCACCCTTTTCATCGATAAACTCCACTATCCTATCCAATAAATCCCCCACATTAGAACCGTGAAGAGCGGAAATAAAAATGGGTTCACCCAAACCCACCTGATAAAATTCGTAAAGCCCGGTTTTCATGGAGTAATCGTCCACTTTGTTTACCACTACGATAATCGGCTTTCGGCTTTTTCTAAGGATGTTGGCAACTTCTTCGTCCGCAGGCAAAAGTCCGTCCTTTGAATCCATGAGAAAAACAATGAGATTCGCACTTTCTATGGCAAATTCTACCTGTCGTCTCACCTGGGCGGTCATCGCATCCGTTCCTTCCGGTTCTATTCCTCCTGTATCCACGATGGTGAATTTTTTCCCTTTCCACTCGACCTGGGCGTAGATTCTGTCTCTAGTTACCCCAGGCTTGTCGTCGACGATAGAAATTCTTTTTCCAACGATTCTATTGAACAATGTGGATTTTCCCACATTCGGCCTTCCTACAATCGCCACCGTAAAGCTCATAACCTTACCCCCAAACCCGTTCCTAAAATTTTTTCAAGAAAATCCTTTCCGTCTACGTTCACCACGACTACCTTAGCATGCAGGCTTTGCTCCACATCCTGCACAGAAAGTCCGTCCAGAAAAACCTCCCGGTCTTTTAACATGACTTCCGGCACCAACACAAGATATTGTTTTTCGTCTGCCAACCGCTTTTTTAACTGATTTATCAAATCCCTGCCCGTTACCAATCCAGCAACAGTTACCGACTCTCCGAAAAAGTTATTTTTTATCGGGCAAATTTCAAATTCAAGATTCCCTACGCTTTTTAGAGGCGAGAGAACCTTTTCCAGAAAACGGAATGCCGAGACGCCAGTTGCTATCTTTACCCGCCTTTTTTCGGGCAGTGAAGCGGGCACAGTATTCATTAACTCAGTTAACTGGTCCCGCAACAGCGACACCATTCCAACGCCGTTTTCCCATTGAGGGAAATTTTCATACGTTTGGGAAGGAGGAAACTCCATTTTTGCTATTTCGTAAAATTCGTCGGCTGCAAATACAAGCCTTGTGCCGAAGCGCTCGAGATTTTGTTGCTGCAGCCTTTCCACGAGTTCGATAATCTTTTCGGCCTCTTCCTGTCTAAAACGGCGAAGTGGGTAAAGACCCTCGCGAAATCTGGTTATCCCCACCGGTACCACGGCAATAGATTGCACCGACGGATAAAGAGAAAAAAGGTCTTGCAAAGTCTTTTCCAGCACTTTTTTGTCGTTCACGTCAGGGCAGAGTACAATCTGGGTGTGAAAAAAAATACCGTTTTCTTTTAAGAAGTTCAAGTGGTCCATTATTTTCTCTGCCGCCTTATTTCGCAGCATAGTCTTTCTAACATCACCGTCGGTGGCATGGACGGAAATGTAAAGAGGGGATAACCTCATCGAAACTATCCTATTTAAATCTTCATCCTTAAGGTTAGTAAGCGTTATAAACGTCCCTTCGAGAATCGAAAGCCGGTAATCATCATCCTTAATGTATAAAGACGGCCTCAAGCCTTTTGGCATCTGGTCAACGAAGCAGAAAATGCATTTATTTTTACATCGCATGATTCCGTCTATGAGGGGATTTTCAAATTCGATTCCCAAATCTTCGTCAAAATCCTTCTCGATGGTCAGTATCCTCTCCTGTCCTTCTTTAGTTTTGACCCGGATATTCAATATTTCATCGGTTATAAGAAACTTATAATCTAATATGTCTTTTATATCACGACCGTTTATCTCTAAAATTTCGTCGTCTTTCTTAAGTCCTGCCTTTTCGGCCAAACTTCCCTTTTTTACTTCTTTTATTACAGCCTTTTTCAATTTTGTCTGCCCCTTTTTCATAAAATAATAGCTACTTTTATTACCAGCTATTAATTATATTATCGCGGAAATAAAGGGGCAAGTCAAGGCATTATGATAGACCTAACGACTTTCTTACCTCTTTTACCAATTTTACAAACTCGAAGTACTTTTCCTGAATTCCTCTTACGGTAAGGGGCCTGCCGATGGCCACAAGGCCTATTCTGCGAGAAATAATTCCTCCTATTTTCGTTTTTAAATTCACCAAAGGTATTGTGTCTATAAAGACAATATCCTTCGTTTCAATTTTATTTTGTTCCAGAAAACTCAATATTGCATTCTTAACAAGTTGCCGCTGCCCAGTCATTCCTATTATATAAATCTCGGTTCCTTTTTCGTCTTTTCCCATAAAAAAAGGAGTTCCGATTTCGAACGACTTGGTCTTATCGTAATGTGGAAGGTTTTCAATCTCGTGAACTTCAGGAATTCTGTCCGTAGGAAGCCAGCCGAGATGTATGGCAGCTGCTACTACCGAAGAGTGAGCGCTGCCGTAACAACAGTAAAATATTTTCATAAAATCACCTTTCAAACCGATATCTTGATATTTTCTACTAAATCCCTCATTTTTCCAAAACTTTTCCTGATTCCCATCATGAGGGAGAAAGTTCCCAAGCCTTTAAGGTTCAATCTCTGCAACATAAAACATCCTAGAGTATAAAAGACGTTTCCGTAAGGCAGCAAATCCACGAACACCACCGATGTTTCTTCGATATTATAAATTTTCGCAATACCTTTTAATGCTTTTTCGACAACTCTGCCTGCTTTTTTCGAGCCCATGATGTATATTTTACGGCCCGATTCATCATCGCCCACATAGTAAACCTTCCCCCATTGGTTCTGCTCTAATTTTCCGAAATAAGGCAGATTGACGATTTTAGTTGAATCGAATTCTTCTATAATACCAAGATGCAAGGAGGCAGCTACCGCTGCCAAGTAGCTGCCGAAATAGCAAGAGTATATCACATTATTCAAAGGCTATTCCTCCATTAGTGCTTAACTATCACATAAGTGCCGTTTTCCAGGTCATGGACCATGCCCGAAAGGATTCGGGCAAGATGGGAAGCTATTTTGTTTCTTTCTTCTTCATCCTTAGCGTAAAAAACGGGAACTCCAGAAGCCGGCTGCGTTCCGTCAACTGTCACGATAGCCAGTATAACTTCCGACAATCCTACATTTTCCATAAAACCACCTCTAATCCGATGCCTCCCTTCCTGCTTTCGATTTCAAGGGCTTTCGTCTCGTACTTTCGAGGACGGGCACCAGTTTTACGGCCTTTAACAGGGTTTCCATGTCTTTTTCCATGGGTACAATCACCAGACCTACCTTGCCGGTTTTCAAATCTATTCTCACAAGAGGGGTAAAATCTATTTCGTTTACATCCCTTTTCACTCCTAAAAGGGCCGCCACATCGTGGGCTATCGCCTGTCGCTGACCGATATTTGCCAGCGTTGCCCTTGCATTGTCATCTTTCGGTTCAATCATCACCGCAAGCCCTTGTTCCAGAAAAATTTTTCTTGAGTCCGGATGACCCACATTCATAACCTGAATGTTCTCGATGCATAAAATTGAACCTTGGAAAAATAATTTAGCTGGTCTGACAACGGCGATATCTTTGAGCCTTTTCCTCTTTGTAAAGAAGCTCAAAAGAAAAATCACCAATAATCCGGCAAGAACACCCCAAACCGGCTTTTTAGAAAATTCCACCACGGCACTCGAGACCAGGGCTGTCAGCATCGCAAGATAATTTCTCGACTCAAAAGCTTTGGCTATGTCCTCTATATACGCCGCCCCCCGCGGAACCAGTTCAGTCTTTTCGATATTCCTCAGACTCTCTCTCTCCATATCTCTAATTTCTCTAAACTGCTGGGCGGCAAGGGCAAGGAAGGTAACCGCCGTATACTCCTTTGCCAAAAGGGCGGGGACGGCTACAGCACCGAGGAAGGCTGCTATAAAGCCTAACGCCAGGTGAACCATGTAACCCTGGGGATAACTGGGGTATTGCCTGTAATCGACGCGCAAAAGGTATAATCTACCTAAAGTCCCCATCACGAGACCAGTTAATATTACCGCCACATAGCCACCCATACATTAGTTCTCGTCCTTTTTGCGGCCATTGCCACCATCTTTTTTGCCGCGCCTTATGTTCCCCAAGAAATTAGCAAATTCGGAACCTATAAAGCGTCCTAACTTGCTGCAAAGCTCCTTCCATCCACCGGTGCTGACAAGCATATAACCTATTAAACCTATCGCGCCGACAACCACGATACCGAGAAGACTTTTCAAAGCACTTGTTCTTTCTCCGGGAACCTGGGTGGTACTTCCCCCTCCCGGCACGGCTTTCTTCCGGTAATCAGCTCCGTAAAGAGTTGTAGCTATGACATCGGCAAGCATTTGCACTCCGTCCTGCGCTTTTTCCCTATAATTTGTATAGGTGCCTGCCTCGATAAGGATAGTTCGGGGAAAAAGGTCCTGATTGTAGTTCCCTTTTCCGTAGAAAATTCCTTTTACCAGTCCGGGATATTTTTTATCGGCCACTGCTTTTAGCTGCCACGCAAAATTGTTTATGGTTTTTATCTGGGGGTTCTGTCGTCCCACAACCAATTGAACCTTCGCTACGGGCTGGCCGTTTACATGGCCTGCATATTCTTCCGCCGGAACAGCATCCCTGTGGATGTCCAATATGGCGTCGGGGTTTTGTTTTAACAGTTCCATCGCGGTGCGACGTGACCTCTCGTATGCAGCTGCATCGTGGGGGTCATGCGGGCGTTCGGAATGGATTACGGTAATTCCCCTTTCCTCCAGGGCCTCTTTCAAAGCTTTGCCCACCTTGAAAATTCCACCATTGTAAGGTATGCTTGCCTTTCCATCGGTGGGCACGTAAGATTCATCGCTGTGAGTATGGTATATAGCCACCGTTCTTCTTTGCCGTGCGTAGGATGTAACGAGAGCGCCCTGGGACTCGGCCGCTTGTAATTCCTTTAAGGCTTTTTCAAGGTCCACTTTTTCCTTAAATATCGCATAGGCTTTGTCTCCTTCAACTCTTATGATTTCGTATAAATTGTTTTTTTCATCCAGATATTGGTCTCCGACGTTGACCACTCTGGCTGTGGCAAATATCTTCTTATTGGTTTTTTCCTCGTAGACGGTAAAGTATCCATCCGTCCTTTCATCGCCGGCAAGGCAGATCTCTTGGAAAAATAGCCCTAAAAACAGATAAAAGATTAAAAATGCAACCGTTAACCTGCTCGCTTTCATTTTTCATCACCTTCTTTTTCCTTTTTGGCTTTGGCTGTCCCCCCTTGAAGCCTTTCTCTAGTCTCCCCTACCAATTCACACAAGGCAACTCCTATGATACCTGCTATTATTGCGGCATCGAATACTCCTGCTCCACCTATAGAAGTTTTTATGGGTCGTGCGTTAATGCCCAGAGCATAAATAATATCGGAAATCAATATGCCCATTACCCCCGCCACAAAAGCACCCCGCCTTGACCTGCCGAAAATATACGCTATCAATCCTGCAAGAAGCGAAAAAACTATCAAGGGGTCCATTAACATGGTTTCCGGTTCGGCAGGCAAAAGCCTGCCTCCTGCATATACAGCAAGCCCCGTGAGCAACGCTGCTATGATGGCCCTTACCTTTTCTTCATCTTTATCCGCAGTGACTATAAGGTAAATTGAAAGGCCTATCGGTACAAGACCACCTCCTATGTTTATTGAAAGCCCCATACCGAGAGGTATGTTGGGCAAAAAGGTACCTATAACCATGGCTCCTATGAAAAAAAGAGCCGCTTTATCGGACAAATGCATTCTGTCAAGGACTCTCTGCAGGAGTCCGAAGTATATTAGTACTGCCAGCACCAAAAGCAAAGTTACTCCTACTGGCATCCGTTTCACCTCTTTTTAAATTTTTCTTTTTTAGCTTTACCCACGCTTCCTTTGTTTATTCTAAAGGCTATAAAAAAAGCAGCCTGTTCGGCTGCCAGTGGTTAATCGTTCAATTCCTTTTTCTCGCCGGTAACGACGTATATTATCCATTCTCCCAAATTCGTGGCATGGTCGGCGATTCGCTCTAAATACCTGCCTACAAACAGCAGCTGGGTAGCCTGCAAAATCGTATTCGGGTCTTCCATCATTATGGCCAGAAGTTCCCTAAAAATTCGCGAGTAAAGCCCATCGATTTCGTCATCGGCATCGCATACTTTTTGAGCTGCCGCCTCATCCAGATTAATATAGGCATCCAGCGCATTTTTTACCATCTCACACGTAAGCTGAGCCATCTTGGGTATGTCAATCAATGGTTTTATATACTGCTGGTTTAGAAGTCTTATCGTTGTTCTGGCAATATCAACGGCGTTATCCGACATTCTTTCTAAATCGGTGGCTATTTTTACTCCCGTAAAAATCACCCTGAGGTCCCTTGCGAGTGGATGTTGCCTTGCAATGAGTTTGACGCATTTGTCTTCAATCAAATATTCCATGTTATCTACTATGTCGTCGTCTTCAATTACTTTTTGAGCCAGCTTTTCGTCCTTTCTCACCAGGGATTCCACCGCGTTGTAAATCTGCTGTTCCACCATACTGCCCATTTTAAGTATGTCCTGCTGGAGTTCCTCTAACTCACGGTCAAAACCGGGCCTCATCGTCGCCATTTTATCTTCCCCCCTCAGCTTTTACTAAACTTTTTTAAAGTAAAGATGAATTTGCTGCCCTGATTTACCTTGCTTTCGACCCATATATCCCCGCCAAAAGCTCTTACAAGATGCTTTACTATGGCAAGACCCAAACCGCTTCCTCCGCTTCCTGCAGAACGCGTTTTATCCACCCTATAAAACCTTTCGAATATTCTAGGAAGGTCTTCTTCCGGAATGCCAATGCCGGTATCACAAACCCTAAACTCCACCACATCTCCTTTCGGTTCCGCTTCAATCCAAATTTTCCCGCCACTTGGAGTGTATTTTATGGCATTGTCCATAAGATTGACGAATATTTGTCTCAACCAATCAGGGTCAGCTTTTACTTTAGGAAGGCCTTCCGGCACATTTTCATAATAGGTCAAATCCTTTTCCCTCAATCTGTTATCGAAAATTAAAATAACTTCCTTTATAATTTCTCCCGCAGAAACGTCCTTAATGTTAAGTCTTAATTGATTGGTTTCTATTCTGGAAAGGTCCAACATATTGTCAATCAACCTGCAAAGTCTTCCCACCTCTTTCTCGATTATTCTCAAAAATCTTTTCGCCAGTGTCGGGTCCTTATAAGCTCCATCCATCAGAGTTTCTATGAAACCTCTTATTGACGTGAGTGGAGTTCTAAGTTCATGGGAGACGTTAGCTATAAAATCGGTTCGCATTTTCTCGATATGTTTTATTTCGGTCAAATCCTTCATTACGATGATGCAGCCGCTAATTTTTCCTTCTTTGTCCCGACACGGCGCTATGCGAACTTTTAAGGTCTTATCCCTGGGAAGCAAAGTTATTTCTTTATAATTTGGCGTTCCTCGATTTATTGCTTCTTTCACCGCTTCGTCCAGCTCATAATGACGAATGACGCTGATAAGTTTTTTCCCCTCAGCTCCCTTTGAATCGGCACCGACAAGCTGGCAAGCTGAAGCATTGATGAATACAATTCTTGTTTCTACATCGACCACCACAACCCCGTCTTCCAAACTTTTCATCAATTCACTCATCAACATTTTACCTTCTTCTTTCTCTTCAAGGGTTATCCTGAGTCTCCTCGCCAGCAGGTTTAACTCCCTGCTCAATTGTCCGATTTCATTTTGGGAATTGACGTGTACCGTACGGGCAAAATTCCCTTGTGCAAAATTTCTGGTTACATCAACCATAGTCTCCAGCGGCTTTATCAGAAAGCGGGTCTTTTTCCACATAAAGGTAGAAAATAGCACTCCCGAAAAAGTAAAAACAACAAATAGCAGATTTATTGAGATGATTTTGGCGACGTCTACGGGCAAAAGCCCCACTACAACTGCTAGAACCGCTCCGTTTTCCAGTATAACGGGCACCGATGCGCGAAATTCGCGAAAAACCATTATACGAACGACATCGTTTTCCGCATAATTTTTACCCTTTAAAATGTCTCCTAAAGGCAACCCGTTGAGTTTTATTTCCCCCGAGGAAATAATTTTATTACCCTGTCCATCGACTATTGTCAGGCCCCTTGAAAACCGGGAACGAAACACTGCTGCTATGTTTTGTACTTCTTGATATCTCCCCGAATCCAAGGCTAACTTTACAGATGAGGAGATAAAAAATGCCTCGGCCATCAAACTACGCTTTATATTTTCAATGTAAAAATTGTTCAGGGTACAAAAAACGAAAAACAACAGAACGAAAAACAAAACTGTAACCATCCAATTCCACCTGAAGTGACCTTTTAGCAAAAAAATCACTCCAGTTCATTAAACTTGTAGCCGACACCTCTTACCGTTTTAATGTATTTCGGCTCTTCTGTATTTTTCTCAATTTTTTGTCTGAGGTGTCTGATGTGCACATCAACCGTTCTAGTGTCGCCCAAGTAGTCGTAACCCCATACGTTTTCGAGGAGATACTCTCTGGAAAAGACCTTTCCGGGATTGGAAGCCAAAAGTTTTAAAAGTTCAAACTCCTTCGGCGTAAAATCTTTTTTCTCGCCGTTTACAAACACTTCGTGCCGTTCCACATCTATTACAACAGGACCGGCTTTAATTATTTCTTCGGATTTTGCTTCTTTATCGGTTCTCCTAAGTACCGCTCTCACCCTAGCCACCAGCTCCCTGGGGCTGAAGGGTTTGGTGATGTAATCGTCCGCTCCCAATTCAAGGCCCAAGACTTTATCGATTTCGCCTGCCTTGGCCGTAAGCAGTATTATCGGTATATCTCTGGTATCCCTCTTAATCCTTAAAGCGCGACAGATTTCCATTCCATCTATCCCCGGCAGCATTATATCCAAAATTATAAGGTCCGGGTGTTCCTTTTCGATAAGTTTCATTGCCTGATGGCCTTCCGATGCAGTAATTACTTCAAAACCGGCACTTTCGAGGTTGAACTTCACAAGTTCCACTATAAACGGCTCATCGTCAACCACTAGTATCTTTACCCCAGCCATACAAACACCTCTCATTTTAATTCGATTACCGCCGCAAGGCTTCCGGTCATACCCTTATCTCGCCTGTATGAATAAAAAAGGTCTGGCCGGCAATGGGTACAAAATCCGCTCACGGTAACGTTTTCCGATTTCACTCCTACTTCTTCGAGTTGTTTTTTATTGGCCTTTACCAGGTCGAGCAGCCAATGGCCATTGCCCTTGTATTCCACCAGGTCCTCCCAGTATTCAAAAGTATCCTTAAATATTTCCACCACGGGGTCATCCACTTCATAGCAGCTACCGGATATACAGGGTCCTATGCCGCACAGCAATTTTTCCACAGGAGTTTTGAATTCCTCTATCATTTTTTTTACAGTTTTCATTCCTATCTTCTTCACCGTTCCACGCCACCCCGCGTGGGCGAGTCCCACAGCGGGAGTTTCGGGGTCCAGGAAGAATAGGGGAACGCAATCTGCATAGTAAGTCACAAGGGCAACGTTGCTTTCTCTTGTTATAAGTGCGTCCTTACCCGTTATATCGGATTTTTTCAAAATTCCCTTGCCTCTATCCTCTTTTCCAGCTACGTAAACATCGCTTTCGTGAATTTGATGCGATGCCACCAGATTTTTTATATCAATGCCCACTGCATCGCAAAAAACTTTATAATTTCTGAGTACCGTTTTCCTGTCGTCTCCTTTATTGAATCCTAAATTTAGCGTCCCGCAGTGCCCCACGCTAAATCCACCTTTGCGGGTTGAAAAAGCGTGCCTCACAAGACCTGTTGCTTCAAATGAAGGAATTATTAAAAATTCCACCTCGCCTCTTTTCCTCAATTCAAAACTCATTGCCATCACCTTACTTTGCACATATTCTGCATATCCTGCATATTTCCTCTGTACACCTTCGCGTAGTCTTGCCTTCCAACGCTTTTTGGTATTCCTTTATAAAGTACTCCTTAGATAGCCCTATATCGATATGGTCCCATGGAAGCACCACATCGAGGGCAAATTCCCTGTGAGCATAGTATTCAACGTTTTTCCCATCAACTTCAAAACGTTTCAATGCCGTCAATTTTCCGCCCGACCTGTAAACCCGGTAAAGCAATATAGCGGTGTCGCGGTCTCCCCGGGATAGCGCCGCCTGCACCTGGGAAATTCGCGGGCTTTCGTACAACATTCTTATGCCCTTAGGCTTGAGATGATTCTGAAGCTTTTTTATTTTACCTTCCAACGAAGACAAATTTTCCATTCCAAGCCACTGAAAAGGGGTAAAAGGTTTTGGAATAAAGGGATTTATGCTTACCGTAAGAAGGCCATCTTTACTTTCTCCTCTTACCATTTTTTCCTTGACCTTCAGCAAAAATTCAATCATTTCTTCAATGTCGTCATCCGTCTCAGTCGGCAAGCCAATGATATAGTAAAGCTTTATATTTTTTATTCCGTAAATTCCCGCCATTTTTATGACATCAAGTACGTGTTCTTCAGTTATGCCTTTGTTGATTACATTTCGAAGCCTCTGAGAGCCCGCCTCCGGAGCCACAGTAAGGGTTTTATGGCCGCTGAACGAAAGCCCCTTTATGAGTGATTCGCTTAAAGAGTCGGCCCGCAGGGATGACACGGAAAATTTTATGCCATTTTTTACGAATGCTTGAGCCAATTCATCTATTTCGGGATAATCCGACACGGCAGCTCCTACAAGTCCCACCTTTTTGCCAAGTCGTGCTGCAAATTTAGCCCTCTCGAATATCTTTCCCATTTTTCTAGCCCTAGGAACCCGGTAACAATATCCTGCCATACAAAACCTGCAATTTCGCCCGCAGCCCCTTGAAAGTTCGATGAGAAACATGTCCTTAAATTCGGTGTTCGGCGTAATTACTGCCGTCTCGGTGCTGAAGGCGTCAAGGTTTTTTACCCATCTTCTTTTTATTTTTAGGGGGGCAGGAGGTACGGCCTTAAATTCTTCCACGCCTCCTTTATTGCCGTATTTAACCTCGTAAAAAGACGGAACGTAAACACCGTCAATTTGGGCCATCTTTTCGAGAATGTACTCCTTCGACCTTCCCGTGTTCTCTCTAAAGGTGTCCAATATCTCGTGTATAACTTCTTCCCCTTCCCCTATCACGAAAAAGTCGACAAAAGGGGAAAGGGGCTCGGGGTTGAATGTAATCGCGGGTCCTCCGGCTATGACAATCGGATTATCTCTTTCGCATGCAAATAGAGGAATGCCGGCATCGTCCAAAATTTTTAACAGATTGAGGTAATCCATCTCAAAGGACACCGAAAACCCCACTATATCGTAGCCGGATAGCGGCTTTAAAGCTTCTATGGTGTATGGCGGGAAACCTTTAAATAAAAACGCCCTGTGACACAGCGAATCCGTCCTGGAATTGATTTCGCGGTAAATGGCCTGAAATCCAAGGTTGGTCATCCCAAGTTCGTAGGTATTGGGAAAGACCAAGGCCACGTTTACCGGCACCGAACCGAAGCTTTTTTCCGGAACGAAGTTAGTCTCCTGCTCTTTTAACTTTTCCATCTTGAGGCGCAATTTCCAGTTCATATCGTCCTTTTCCTCCCTCTACCCAAAATTATAATGTTTTTTGAGAAAAATAAAAAGGCTTGTAAAAGCCCTACTCAGAATTCTTCTCACATCCCCTTTTTTGGTTCGGTAAACTCTGAAAGCTCTATCAGTATCACATCGCTTCCAATCTTCTTTATTTTTTCCCACGGAATCACATAATCTCCGCCTTTGCCGAAAACGCTGAAGAT
Source organism: Tepidanaerobacteraceae bacterium (assembly GCA_030446005.1). Lineage (GTDB taxonomy): Bacteria > Bacillota > Thermosediminibacteria > Thermosediminibacterales > Thermosediminibacteraceae > Fervidicola. Next base: position 21,496 of record JASUSP010000019.1, read on the forward strand.
TTTAACCGGTGCCGGCACAATGATAGCGCGGATGCGACCTTCTTCCACGTCTATGTCCAGGTCGTTGATGAAGCCCAGTCTCTTCCCGTCGGCTATGTTTATTATTTCTCTCTGCCTGAGGTCCGAAGCTTTTATCACCGCCATCACCCCTCTCACATTATAATTTATATTCATCAGGATTAAAAAATGTAAAAAAAAACAGGGCCTAAGGAAGGCCCTATCAGTTTACTTTCATTATCATTTTCCTGACCCTTTCTTCCTCCATCACGAGTTTCAAGGGTTCTTCATGATTAACGTAAACAAGGTTTTTCATATTATAAGCCACAACGGCTTTCGTACCCAATAAATTGTAGAAACAGAAAAGAAACGCTACTGTCAATATCACTACAAATATCTTTTTTACCGTTTCCATAAAAGTCACCCCAAACTAAATGTATTTTCTCAGATGTTTTAAAGCAGCCTTCTCAAGCCTGGATACCTGTGCCTGCGATATTCCTATCTCCTGAGCGACTTCCATTTGAGTCTTTCCTTCAAAAAATCTGAGTGTCAGTATCATCTTCTCCCTTTCATTTAATTTCTGCATGGCTTCTTTTATAGCAATGCTGCTTACCCAATTTTCATCGTTATTCTTATCATCGCTTATCTGGTCCATGACGAATATGGGGTCTCCGCCATCATGGTAGATGGGTTCGAACAGCGAAATGGGCTCCTGAATCGCATCTAATGCCATAACTATTTCCTCCGAGGGCATGTTCATCTCTTTCGCTATTTCCTCAATGGAAGGTTCTCGAGAATTTTTGTTTACCAGCGAATCCCTGACCTGCAGTGCTTTATACGCCACATCCCTTAAAGATCTGCTGACCCTTATGGGGTTGTTATCTCTGAGATATCGCCGTATTTCTCCTATTATCATCGGGACGGCGTAAGTGGAAAACTTTACGTTTTGATTGAGGTCAAAATTATCTATGGCTTTCATCAAACCGATGCAGCCGACCTGAAAAAGGTCGTCGACGTATTCGCCTCTGTTGTTGAACCTCTGAATCACGCTCAGCACCAGTCTCAAGTTCCCGTGGATGAGCTTTTCCCTGGCTTCTTTATCTCCCTGTTTGACTTTAATAAAGAGTTCTTTCATCTTGCTGTTGGATAGAACAGGCAGTTTGGAGGTATTGACACCACAAATCTCTACTTTGTTCAAATTCATAAAATATCCCCCTGTCTTTCCAGTGCCTCATTTAAATTTTTGCCACAGGGGGAAGTTTTTATTCGCTTTTTTAAATTACATCATTCGCACAATTTCTTTTTTTAACCTTTTAATAATCCTTTTTTCTAATCTGGAAATATATGACTGTGAAATCCCTAAAAGTTCGGCCACTTCCTTTTGAGTCTTTTCTTTTCCGTCGTTCAAACCGAACCTAAGTTCCATTATACATCTTTCCCTCTTAGATAGACGCTTCATGGCCGCATCTAAAAGCTCTTTTTCTACCTCCTCCTCGATACACCTGTAAATCATATCGCTATCGGTTCCTAGAATGTCGGAAAGCAGAAGTTCGTTCCCGTCCCAATCCACATTTAAGGGCTCGTCAAAAGATACCTCGCTGCGATTTTTATTGTTTCTCCTTAAGTACATCAAAATCTCATTTTCTATACACCTCGAAGCGTATGTCGCAAGCTTAATCTTTTTACGGGGGTCGAAGGTATTAATGGCTTTTATAAGGCCGATTGTCCCGATAGATATGAGGTCTTCTATGCCCGCGCCTGTGTTCTCGAACTTGCGGGCAATGTATACCACCAGTCTTAAATTCCTCTCAATTAATACGTTTTTTACTGTGTTGTCTCCCCTTTCTAATTTGCTCAATAATATGGCTTCTTCCTCGCTGGAAAGGGGAGGTGGTAGGGTTTCGCTGCCACCTATGTAATATATAACCCTTTTTTCAAGTATTCCCAGTTTCTGCAGAATTTTTATAATCATCACTTTAAAGCTAAATTTTCCCCACATATATTCTCCCTCCATTTAAATTTTTATCCGATTAAAAGTTCCGGATTCAACAAAGCTTCATAATCACCCCGCGGCGACAGCACCTTTTCGCAAATTCCAATCACCACATCATCAGCCTCATAAACCTTCCCATCGAGCCAGATATAAACCTTATCGGCTTTTAATCCCGCCATTATACCTTTATTTTTTCCGATAGAAGTAAAGGGAATAATCCTAATCCGCCTCGCCCACTGGGAATTAAAAACTGATTGTGGCATTTTCTCAAGGCTTTCTATAATTTCACCTTTCAGGTACCTTTTTATTTCATCGGGCAAGAGTGGTTCTACAGCTGAATACTCGATTACCATCACCGGACAACCGGAAATCGGGTCTTTTAAGTCATTGCCCGTGTCAATCAATGCCCTTACTTTTAATTGTTCTTTGGCGATACACACTGTTACCGGTACCACGAGGGAATTTGTCAATAACCTTCTGGAAATCACCGACCACACCAATTTAAAGAATACAAACAAAAAGGCGCAAGAAACGAGTAATATCCACCACGGTACCGAAATATTATTTACTAGAAGGCTTTCCGAAAATACGTCGTTGGTATTTATGAGGTAGAATATGGCAAAGGCGCCACCTCCCACCATGAAAGAAACAAAATAAAATAGGCTTAATGCTTTTATAAACTCCGATAAGGTCAAGGGGTAAAAGGCCGCAAAAACCATTAAAACTGATGCGAGTATTTTCCCGGGAATCGTTTTTGAAAACTCACCGTTTAAAAAAAACATCTCAAGAAGAAAGAGATTACCTAAAAGGGCTGCTATTACAAACCTAAACTTTTTTATCTTTAATTTTAGTATCAATTTTACGAGCCAAAGTATCGTAAGATTCATTATAAAATTTATCGCGAACACTACATCCAAATAGATTACCATATAGTTCCTCCGACCATATTTAGCCTAAAAAAATTTATATTCACGCAATTTGTTTTTTATGATTCAATTATAACGCGAGCCATTACAAAAAATTGTCATTTCATGATAAGCCCATAAAAAAAGAGCGCCATATTGCGCTCTTATTTCTTCCTGCTTTTTCTGAGAAATGCCGGTATGTCAAAATCTTCGTCGTCAAAAGATTCAATTTCAAAGTCGTCTTCCTGCTTTGCAGGTTTTTCTTTTTGTTCAAAACCTGTCGCTATTACAGTTATCCTTATCTCATCCTGTAGCTTTTCGTCGATAACTGCCCCGAATATTATATTGGCATCGGGGTCTGCGGCCGTGGCGATGAATTCGGCCGCTTCGTTTACTTCCAGGAGTCCCAGGTTTGAGCTGCCCGTTATGTTTAAAAGAACGCCCTTCGCACCTTCGATTGACGTCTCAAGAAGGGGACTCGAAACTGCCTGCTTTGCGGCTTCAATAGCCCTGTTTTCACCGCTACCCCGGCCAATTCCCATATGAGCTAAACCGGTATCCATCATTATGGTCCTCACGTCGGCAAAATCCAGGTTAATCAGTCCGGGAACGGCTATCAGGTCTGAAATACCCTGTACGCCCTGTCTTAAGACATCATCGGCAATGCGAAATGCCTCTACAATCGAAGTTTTCTTTTCGGCAATGGTAAGTAACCTATCGTTAGGAATCGTTATGAGAGTATCCACACAATTTTTTAGATTTGCTATGCCCATTTCCGCGTGAGCCATTCGCTTTTTGCCTTCGAAGCTAAAAGGCTTTGTCACAACTCCAACGGTAAGTATGCCAAGATTTTTCGAGATTTCCGCCACCACCGGGGCCGCTCCAGTTCCCGTCCCGCCTCCCATACCGGCGGTTATGAATATCATGTCTGCTCCTTTCAAAGCTTCTTCTATTTCCGTGCGGCTTTCTTCCGCTGCTTTTTTCCCGATTTCAGGATTAGCACCTGCACCAAGGCCTTTGGTGAGCTTTTCTCCTATTTGAATTTTTTTATCGGCCTTTGACAAGAAAAGGGCTTGGGCATCGGTATTTACGGCTATAAACTCCACTCCCTTTAATCCCGCCTCTATCATGCGATTTACAGCATTATTTCCTCCGCCACCTATCCCTATGACTTTTATGTTGGCGAATTGTTCCATTGCCACATCAATATCTAGCACCTTATGACCCCCTTCCATCAACCTAAAAAGTACTCGCGTAATAGTCGCTTCGCCCTTTCAAGAAAACTCAAAGCGCTTTTGTCCCTAACTTCGTCCCTATCCCCGAAAGACCTGTTTTTCGAACCGTAGTAAAGCAAGCCCAAAGCTACTGTAAACGTATGGTCGAAGCCGTACATGTCAGTCTTTGCTGCTCTCACCGGAATCCCTAGCATCTTCTGGGTTATTTCAAGAGCCCCCCTCATATGTAAAAGGCCACCGCCACAAAGGACAACTCCAGCGGCCAGCATCTGCCTGTAATTTACGGCTTTCAGTTCTTTGTGAATTAGCGATATTATCTCCTGAACCCTGGGTTCGACAATCAAAGCCAATTCCTTTTGAGAAATTTTTCTTGGGGAAGATTCGCCGATGCTGTGAATCTCTATATCGGGTTTATCGGAGGCAAGGCTAGCTGCGGCACAGGCGTACTTTCTCTTTATCGCCTCTGCCTGGGAATAAGGTAGACGAAGGCCAATCGCTATATCGTAGGTAACGTAATCACCTCCAAGCGGGATTAGATTGTAAAGTTCTATATTATCTCCGCGAAAAACCGTAATTTCAGTAGTCCCGGCACCTACATCAACCAAAGCCACTCCCATATCAACTTCATCATCGCTTAACAGTATCTCTTTAGCAGCTAACGATTTTAATATTATACCCTCCACTTCTAGTCCGGATTTTTGGACACACCTTATCACGTTTTGAATCGTCGTGAGCTGTCCTGTTATTATGTTCACTTCAACTTCCAGGCGGGTACCTATCATGCCAACAGGGTCTCTTATTCCATCGCATCCATCAACTATAAACTGTCTCGGAATCACCTCTATGATTTCTCTGTCAGGAGGTATGGCTATAATTCTGGAAGCCTGGAGCACCCGTTCCACGTCGTGAGGCGTGATTTCTCTGTCGCTTCTGGGTATGGCTACAACACCCCGGTTATTCATAATGGTCACGTTCGGACCCGAAATCCCTACTAAAACGCTGTTTATTTTGACGTTGGACATCTGCTGCGCCTGCAGGACGGCTTCGCTTATACTTCTGACCATTGCTTCAATATTTACTATGTTTCCCTTCTTTATCCCCGAAGTAGGTGCCACCCCGTAACCTATTATATCTATTTCACCGTTTCGGGAGATTTCACCAATCATACAGCATACCTTGGAACTGCCCAAGTCAAGACCGGCTACGATGCTGCTCCTCGCCAAAACTCCACCTCCCCTCCCGCGGGCAGGTTCCAATTATAAATTCCACATCGAAGCGGGAGATTCCTTTTTTTTTCTACAAATTTTTATTCATTCTTTTTAAAAAGCCTATCTATCATAAGGCGTCGGATAATGGCCAGGTTCTGGAATATCCTTACGCCAAACGCGAAAATTGCTGCCATATATATGGGAATACCCAATTTATCGCCAAGAAAGGCAAGAAAACCTGCGAGAAGGGCATTAATGAAAAATCCCGTTATAAAAATATTTACATCAAAGTGCCCTTCTCCTAAAGCCCTTAAGCCCCCAAAAACCGAGTCTAAAGCAGCAAGAATAGCAATCGAAGCATATGGGGCATAGCTTATTGGTATATCCACAGGCACCAACAATCCCACTAAAATGCCTAATATAAGTCCGATAATAGGAATAAGCAATTTATTCACCTGCCTTCACAGGTTCAAAGTACTCAAATTTTATAGGTCCGGTATACGCCGGCATATTTATTTTATCCTGCTTTTTTATATTTACTTGAATACCGAATACTTGCAGCGATTCTATGATGCCTCCCCTCATCTTCAGGGAACTCTCCAGATTTTCGGGATTTCCAATTGCCTGTATTACGAAGGGCGGAGCCATCCTCACCGAATTTATCATTATCGTGGGTCCCACGCACCTTATTTCCGAGGTCGCAATTATCCTTTGACCGTTTACCGATACAGCTTCAGCACCTGCAGCAAAAAGTTCATTTACCACCTTTAGAATATCCTCATCGTGGATTAAAAATAAATTGGGGTCTTCTCCAGGCTGCTTCGGCAAATTGCTGTCGTTCAGCGTGATTACTATTCCCGGTCCGGTGCCTTCCACCAGTCCGGCGGCTATGCGGGCTTTTTCCAGCTCCCTTTTCATAGCTTCGGTAACCCGGCTCACGTTCGCCGCCGAACTTTCATATTCGACTAGCCTTTTTCTCATTTCCGACAGCTCTTCCCTCAATTTTTCCCTCTCGTCCATTACAGTTTTCAGCTCTGTCGTAAGTTCCTGTATTCTCTGTAAAGAAGCCAAGGCGCTTCCACTTTTTTGTGTGCTTCTAAATTGAGCCACCAGCATGAGGCCTAATAAGAAACATACAAGTGCAATAAGGACGTAACCCTTTATCTTGTTGTTCAATTTCGTTTCCCCCCTTCTATTCACATCAAAAGGCTTTAAATACCGGCGCTTCCCTGCTCAAATCTATGAGTCCTTTACCCATTCCTCTTTTTCTTAAATCTTCCAGCACTGATTTTAGTAGCATAAATTTTTCTTCTTTGATATCGTTTTTTTCAAAGTATATTTGAAATCCATCAATAGTATAAATAAAAAAAGATACTTCGCCCTCGTGATAATCTAAATGGATTTCGGAAAGCTCTGCTTTCATGGGTGAAAGATATTTCAATCCTTTTTTCAAATCTTCCAGTAAGTCCTGTTTCCAGTTTATTGAAATAGGTTTTGCTTTTTCAGGATTTGTTATCTCAAGGCCCGTTATTATTGGAATCCTGAAGCCTTTTAAATCGGATTGTATTTTTACGACATAACCATTTTGATCAATTAAAACAAATCCCCCAAGATAAGGCAAGGCAGCTATAATTTCCCTTTCCTCGACTTTAATAACCATCGTCCCCGGCAGCCTCAATTTCACCTTGGCTTCCTTCACCGGAAGAATTTGCTTAATTTCTTCGCTTATTAATGCCGGTTTAATCATGAAAGTATTTCTGCCCAAATGGTGATTTACCACCTGCAGGATTTCTTCATCCGGTATGCTGCGGTTGCCTTCGATCTCAATTCTCTTCAATTTAAAGAAAGAACTAGTAGCGGCCAGCATTATTGTAATTATACATAAAAAGACAAACAACCTCAATAGTGCTTTATTATTAATTTGCCTTTTTTTTCCATATTCAAATCGCCTTGTTTTCTTGGCATAGACCAGCATGTCCAATCTTCCTCGACAAAAAAGGGATTTTTAATTTAATCTTTCTATATTCGCACCCAAAGTTTTTAGATTTTCGGAAAACCCTTCGTATCCTCTATCGATAAAAGACGTGCCTTCTACTACAGTCTTGCCAACCGCCGCAAGGCCAGCGATGACAAGCGCTGCACCCGCTCTCAAATCTTTTGCTTCCACCACAGCCCCGGTTAATTTTTTAACGCCTTTTATTATCGCCGTATTTCCGTTTATTTTAATGTCAGCTCCCATGCGCCTCAGCTCTTCGGCATGTTTAAAACGGTTTTCAAAAACTGTTTCCGTTATTATTGAAGTTCCTTCTACCGTTGAAAGCAAAGCCATCATGGGAGCCTGCATATCGGTGGGAAAACCCGGGTAAGGATGGGTCCTCAGGCTATCAAGAGCCCTTAAAGGCTTTTCTACCCAAAGCTGAACTTTATCGTCCATCGTTTTAATACTGCAACCCATTTCTCTGAGTTTTGCGAGCACAGGTTCAACGTGCTCTATTATAACGTTTTCAAGGACTATATTCCCCCGGGTTGCAGCAGCGGCGGCAAGATACGTTCCCGCCGCAATCCTGTCCGGAATTACCGAGTAATCGTCCACTTCCTTCAAATCTTCTATCGAACAACCTTCTATCTTTATGGTATCCGTCCCCGCCCCTTTTACGTGGCACCCCATTTTGTTCAGATAATTTTGAAGGTCTACTATTTCGGGTTCTTTCGCCGCATTTCTTATTGTAGTCCTGCCTTCTGCCAAAACCGCCGCCAGCATCAGGTTTTCGGTGGCACCCACACTGGGAAAATCCAAGTGTATATTTGCACCTTTCAATTTCTCCGCCTCGGCGTAAATAAAACCGTGGCTTTCGCTTATATTCGCACCCAATGCCGCAAAACCCTTCAAATGAAGGTCAATAGGCCTCGGACCTATTTCGCAACCGCCCGGATATGATACCTTAACCTTTCTGTATCTTGCCAGAAGAGGGCCCATTAATATGATGGAAGACCTCATTTTGCGCATTAAATGCTCGGGCACTTCCCAAATACTGACCTTGCTCGAATCTACAGTCAGCTCATTTTGTGAAAATGAAACTTCTGCTCCTAATACGGTCAGTATATCTATCATAACGTGGACGTCTTTTATATCAGGTACATTTCTAATGTAATTCTTGCTTCCGTTCAGGATGGTGGCCGCTAAAATAGGAAGACTTGCGTTTTTGGAACCCTGCACTTTGAGGCGGCCGGAAAGTTTAGACCCCCCCACAATCACAAAAGCCCCCACAGAAAATTCACCTCCGGTATTTTAACCGGGTCAGGCATCTGTCGCCTTTAGCTTTTTCAAAATCTCGTAGGCCACCTGGTAGATATCACCCGCTCCGATGGTCAAAACGTAGTCTCCTGGTGAAACTTCTCGAACTATAAAATCCGGTATTTCATCCTTGTCGTGGATGTAAGTAACTTTTTTGCCCCTGCGCTTTATGGCATCGACTATAAGTAAAGATGAAACCCCTTCTATCGGCCTTTCTCCGGCACTGTATATGTTCGTAACTATCACTTCGTCGGCATCGTCAAAGGCCGTTCCAAATTCTTCTGAAAGGATTTTTGTCCTCGTGTAGCGGTGCGGTTGAAATATTGCGTAAATCTTTTTGGGATTCTGCAATTTTGCGGCTTTGAGGGTGGCTTTAATCTCCGTAGGATGGTGGGCGTAGTCATCTATAACTTTAATGCCGTTAACCTCTCCCATAAGTTGAAATCGGCGCTTCGCCCCACGAAAGACTTTCAGTGCTTTTGCAACATCTTCCATTTTCAACCCAAGCCTGTGCGCTACAGCAACAGCTGCCGTCGCGTTATATATATTATGCATTCCGGGTACATTGAGTTCCAATTCCACCAGGGGCTCTTTTTTGTAATGGACTTCGAATATAGAACTTGCCCCATTTATGCGTATGTTTTTCGGCATATAATCCGCGGGATAATCGATTCCATATGTGAAATAAGTCACTTGTATACTCTTCAAGATGTCCCTCACGTTTTCATTGTCGGTTCCCAACAAAGCAAAGCCGCCTTTTTTAATGCCGTTTACAAAGGTTTTGTAAGTTTCTTTCATCGCATCCATATCTTTGTAGTAGTCCATGTGGTCGTTTTCAATATTGGTTACCACTGCTATATAAGGGTTGAGCTTCAAAAAAGAACCGTCGCTTTCGTCAGCTTCGGCCACGAGATATTCCCCTTTACCGAGGGTTGCGTTGCCTCCTATGTCGTTCAGTTCCCCTCCTATTACGACAGTAGGGTCCAAACCGCTCTTTTCAATAACCAGCGAAATCATCGAGGTAGTGGTGGTTTTTCCGTGGGCACCTGTTACCGCTATTCCTTTCTTACGAGCCATCAACAAGCTCAACACATCGGCCCTATGGACAATAGGTATATTTTCTTTTAACGCCTGTAAATATTCTGGATTATCCTGCGGAATGGCGGACGACACAACCACCAAATCCGCTCCCTTTACATTTTCGGCATTGTGTCCCAAGAAAACCGTGGCGCCCAATTCTTTCAGCCTGCTCAAAACCTCAGATGGCTTCAGGTCCGAACCGGATACATCATATCCCAATTCTCTTGCTATCCTTGCTATTCCGCTCATTCCTGTGCCACCGATACCTATAAAATGAATGCGTTTATAATTGCCCAACAAGTTCGGTCTCTCCTTCCAATCTTCCTAAATCGTCATTGACACCGGAATACTATATATTATGCTGAAATTTTATCGATGGTTACTTGTCGCAAAAAGCAAAAGTTGCGACTACGATATCTATATTATCACAGACCCCACGCGAGAAAAATAGGTCTATAAACAAGGATAATTTTAGTTCAAAAGGGAGATAATTTCTTTCAATATTCTATCCAGAGCATCAGGCCTCCCCAACTTTTTGCTGGCTGCAGACATTTGCTGAAGTCGATTTTTATCAGAAATCAAACTCCGGATTACGTCGTATAATCTCTTTCCGCTGAGCTCCCAATCTTTTACGATAACGGCAGCGCCATTTTTTTCCATAAAACGGGCGTTATAATCCTGGTGCTGTCCTGCCGCTGTTGGCAAAGGCACCAGGATTGCGGGTTTACCAGCCGCAGTGAGTTCGGCTATAGTTATGGCTCCCGCCCTGGAGACCACGAGGTCTGCAGCGGCTATAGCATAGTGCATATCGTAAACATAAGGCCTTACTTTAATATGTCCTAAGCGCAACGGATTTATTCCTTTATATTCCAGCTTGCTTGCGAACTCTTCATAATTCTTTTTGCCCGTAATATGAAAAAGCTGAAATGTATCGTCTTCTTTTATCAAATCTATTAGCTCTAATACCGCTTCGTTGAGTCTTAAAGCACCCTGGCTTCCTCCAAAGGATAAGATTAAAGGTTTTTCTGCATCCAAATCAAGCTCCTTTATTGCCTTCAATCTTTCGGTAAGGACAATTTCCTGCCTGACCGGATTGCCGGTCACAACCACCTTGCTTTTGGGAAAGTACTTTAAAGAATCCGGAAAGCTCACTGCTATTTTATCCACGAAGTGGGAAAGGATTCTATTGGTGATACCCGGTTTGACGTTTTGTTCGTGTATAAAAGTCGGAATTTTCATTATGGAAGCGAAAAAAACTACAGGGCCTGCCACATAACCGCCGGTACCGACAACCAAGTCCGGCTTTTCTCTTCTTAATAAAACAAAGGATTCTATTCCTCCAAAGGCTACCTCTTTCAGGGTTGAAAGGTTTTCCAGCGACAACTTTCTTTTGAAGCCTTTTGCCCTGATTTTCCTGAGTTCAAAACCGGCTTTTGGCACGAGGTCGTTTTCCAATCCTCTTTCCGTTCCCACAAAGAGTATTTTCATATCTGGAAATTTCATTTTTAACCCCTGAGCTATTGCGATCGCAGGGTATATGTGTCCACCCGTTCCGCCTCCTGCGAGTATAACCTTTTTGGGCATAATCATTTTGCCTCCAAGTATCTGGTTATATTTAACAAAATACCAACTTCGGCCAGCGTTATCGTCAGCGAAGAACCCCCATAGCTTATAAAAGGCAGCGGCATCCCTGTAACGGGCATGGATGCCGTTACAACTGCTACGTGAATTAAAAATTGAAGGGCGACTAGGCTTGTTATGCCGGTAGCCATAAATTTTCCAAATAAATCGGGAGCATGTAAAGCCGCCCTATACCCCCGCCATATAAAAATGGTAAACATCAAAATAACAAAGACCGCTCCCAAAAAACCCAATTCCTCTCCTATTATAGCAAATATAAAGTCCGTCTGAGGTTCCGGGAGGTAGAAAAATTTTTGCCTGCTCTGCCCCAGGCCAACTCCCAAAAGTCCTCCAGCCCCGAGGGCATACAGCGACTGGACGATATTGTAACCGCTGCCGCGAATATCTTCCCAGGGATTCATAAAAGACAACAACCTTACCATCCTGTACGGTTCCACAATAATAAGCACCATCACTAGAAAAAGTCCCGCCACTCCCAGTGAGAGCATCTGGGGAATGCTGGCTCCTGCCACGAACAACATGACCATCGAGAGCATACCTATAAGAACAGCCGCACTGAGGTGCGGTTCGATTACTATGAGTCCGCATGTGATGCCGGTCACCAGCAATACGGGAAGCAGGCCTTTAAAAAAGCTTTTTATATCATCTTGTTTTCGTTCCAGAGTGCACGAAAGGTATACAACCATGCCGAGTTTTGCAATTTCCGAAGGCTGTACGGTAAACGAACCTATTCCGATCCAGCGCCTTGCCTCATTAATCTTCAAGCCTATTCCCGGAATCAACACTGCTAAAAGAAGGATGTACATCACAACGAGTATGGTTTTTTCGTATTTTTTTACCTGCCAGTAGTCGTAATTCATAAAACAAACCATGGCTGCTAGCCCCAAAAAAGCTGCTACCAGTTGCCTTTTCAAAAAGTACAGGCTGTCCTTATGAACATAATACGCCCATACGCTGCTGGAACTGAAAACCATTATTATTCCAAAGCACAAAAGCACCAGCACAGCAAACATGATGACGAAATCAGGGGGATTGCGGTATCTCACAATTTACACCCCTTTTATGCTTTTAGCGAACGCACCGCTTCTTTGAAAGCCCTTCCGCGTTCTTCGAAATTTGAAAACATGTCCCAGCTGGCACATGCCGGTGAAAGCAGCACCGTATCTCCCGGCTCGGCAAATTTTTTGGCTATTTTAACCGCTTCTTGCATAGACGAGGCCTTCTCTACTTCATAAAAACCCTCTTCTTTGGCAGTCCTTTCTATTTTGTCGGCCGTGGCACCAATCAGTACAACCTTTTTGACCTTGCCAAAAAATGCCCTAACAAAGGGTTTAAAGTCCACTTTTTTGTCGTAACCTCCGGCAATCAGAATCACAGGACCTTCTACAGCCTCTAGAGCCTTCAAAGCCGCATCGGGATTTGTCCCCTTCGAGTCGTTGATAAACTTCACGCCGTCTATGGTATCTACGTATTCCAGCCTGTGCTCGACTCCTTTGAAATCTTTAAGGGTTTCGGCGAGGTTATTCAAATTCGTTTTGGTAATCCATGCCACCGCTGCAGCGGCTAGGGCGTTTTCCAAGTTGTGCGAACCTTTAATTCCCAATTCTTTTGCCTCTAAAATCGGATGCATGAGGCCGTTTTCCCTTATCAATATAACGCCGTTTTTCACAAAAACGCCTTTTGCAAGCTCCTGTTTTCTGCTGAAAAATACAACCCTGCTCCTTGCCCTTTTTGCCAGCGCTGCCACGACAGGGTCGTCATAATTGAGTACTGCAAAATCATTTTCATCTTGATTTTCTAAAATCCTGGCTTTAGCTTCTATGTAATTTTCGAAAGTCTTGTGACGGTTGAGGTGGTCTTCGGTTATGTTCAGAATTACGCTCACCTTCGGCTTGAAGTACAGTATATTCTCAAGCTGGAAGCTGCTTACTTCCACGACGATGTAGTCTTTCTGGCCATTTTTGTCGGCTTCCTGTATCAGCGGCGTTCCTATATTCCCGGCAACGGATATGTTTTTTCCGTCATTTTTGAGTATCTCGCCTATAAGCGTGGTGGTGGTGGTTTTTCCGTTGGTTCCCGTAACTGCGATTATCGGAGCTTTGGTGTACCAGTATCCCAGCTCAAGCTCGCTTACCACCAGGATTCCCCGTTTCTTGGCTTCATCTATAAGGGGAATATCGCTGGGGACCCCCGGACTTACTACGACGAGGTCGGTACCGTCCAGAAGCGCCAGGGGATGGCCGCCAAAACATAATTCTATTCCTCTAGGACTTAATTTGTCTACAACCTCTTTCATTTCTTCTTTTGGCCTTATGTCGTTGGCTATAACTTTTGCCCCCATGCCTGAAAGTTCAATCGCCGCAGCTACGCCGCTTCTTGCAAGCCCCACCACCAAAACTTTTTTACCCCTTAATTCCATCGGTTGCCCTGGTCATCCAAACTGTGACAAACTTCCCAGTTTAGACGGCTGGGGTATTTTTTACCGCCTTTTTTGGCTTCCCTGCCCCAGCAGGCGGTATTTGGGAAGCCTTCAGCCCCTGCCCCAAGAAGCAGGAACTCGCGCCCTTAACCGGGTCTCCCCACTTGCCCCGAGAGTAATACTCCCTTCAGGACAGAGACGTCCCTTAATACCTTCTCAGGGGAGAGTGGCGTTACCACCGCTACCTTGAGAACTCGCCAGAGATTATAGCTTGCGCTACAGGCACCAAGACTTGTTCCGTCCAGAGGTCTTGATACCTTCTCTGGCTCACTCCCAAAGCTTTTTATCAGTTTTATCGCTCTGTCTATCTCCTTTAGTT
>JASUSP010000078.1 GCA_030446005.1 Tepidanaerobacteraceae bacterium
TGTTTCCGCCCATGCTATATGGTTCGGATATGCGTTGACGTCTATACCTATAACCCCATTTTCTTTTGTTACCGCAACTTCCGGGAAGTTTTCTTCAATCGTAAAGTAAGCATATACCTTGCCGTTTTTGAGCTTTAGCTCGACAGAATAAGGCTGTCCACAAGTGCTGATTGCCTCAAGTAATTCCTCCCGGCTCTTTCCTTTCTTCCATCCCGCTTGTATCCTTGCATATGCATATCTTCTTTCTCCTACGTTGATTCTAAGTACAGCACCATTTTCATCTATATCGATCCTTGTATTCAAGTTCCCTTTCTTGCTCTTGTCTCCCCGTGAATAAAGATTGCCCTTTCTTCTTTCTTGCCACTCATGTTGCAGCTTCTTATATGCATTTCCATTTATGTGTTGTTTCTTTAGCTTTTCAAATAAGCTCCTACCGCCGAAAATAACCTTGCTTGGATTTTCGCCTCTTTCTTTGCAGGACTCTAAAACGCTTTTTGCCTTCATTATCGCATCATCTACATACCTCGAATTTAAATTGAAAATCCCTTGTAGTTCTCTTTTGAGTTCATTTCTGCTTTTTCCTTCTAAAAGCCTGTTATATGCGAATCTTACGCAGGATGACCATCTTCTCATAAGGTCTAATACTTCCTGCTTATCTTCGTTGCTGTCAAAAAATAGTTTTGCCTGAATTGTTACCATGCCTTTTCGCACCTCATTGTCAGTTACTATCGCTATAAGGCCTCTTACTAATGCCGTATATATCTTTTGTCTTTTGTCTTTTGCACACTTAATAATATCTATTGTCATCTAATCGAAATTATACTCTTTTGCATTACTATCTTCAACTGTTGTGACTCTCCTATCCGAAAATTGTTAAGGGAATTTCCGGCAGTAAATTAATAGGCAGGTAGCGGGCCGCACCGGCGCGGTAAACAAAAAAGCCCACAGCCTAATTACAAATTAGACCGTGGACTTTGCCCTCATCCCCGGACGGCTACCTTGCAAGGCAGGTCTCCTGGCTCCGGTTCATCGCCGCCCTATGCCTTCCCAGTTTCCCAGTGGCCTTTTATAAGGCGGCTTCCCCGTTACAGTGGCGGGTCCGCACCGGACTTTCACCGGACTTCCCTATTCTCCCCGATAAGGGGGCACCTTGAAGGCGCACATTTTCAGTTTCAAAACAATTATAAATCTTGCGAAGGCGATTTGTCAAGTGCTTATATGCCGGGACCTAAAAATCTTCCCATCATGCCGTTACCAAAGCCGTGGCAAAAGCCGGGTCCCATCCCAAAACCAAGTCCCCACAGTCCCCCGAGCTGCGAGAGCTGCTGCTCGGTCAGAGCACCTTTTATTTTTTCGTAATATTCCCATTTCATGTCAAACATCTTGTTTCTGAGGTCGCTAATTTCCTTTAGCTTTTCGTCTATGGCTTTCTGGTCGGGGTTTTTGGAGAAATAAAGGTCCTGCAGCTCAAACCTAATTTTTGCCATATCGTTCCTCAGTTCAGTCATTTTCTGGAAGAATTCGGCCCGTATGTCCCTGAGTTTGCTGTACTGTTCATCTGTCAGATTGAGCTGTGATGGCAACTCAAAATTGTCGCCGGTACTTGGCAGAATACCGGGCACCGCTGCTATGGCCACGGCCGCGGTTCCCAGGATTACCGCCGCAGCTATTCCAAAGGCCAGGATTTTCTTTGTCATGGTATCCCTCCTTATTAGGTTAAATGCCTTTCTAAGTCTATTATAGCCTTAAAATGTGAGGGATTTTTGAGGAGAATATAAAGAAATTCTGATTATGCAAAAATAATCAGCGAAGGCAAAAAACTTTTGCGGTGATTATATGAAATATTGGGCTTTGAAATCGTTAATTCGACATGGCATGAGTTTTGCTTACCCCGTTTACGGAAAAAATAAGAGGGGAGGGTGTGATATGAAACGCATAAGGACCATAATAATGGGGGCTGCGGGAAGGGACTTTCACGTTTTTAACACCTATTTTAGGGATAACGACTTATATGAAGTGGTGGCCTTTACGGCAACCCAGATACCGAATATTGAGGGACGGAAATATCCTCCTGTACTTGCAGGAAAGCTTTACCCCGATGGCATACCTATATACCCCGAAAGCCAGCTGGAATCGCTGATAAAGGAAAACAAAGTCGACCAGGTAGTCTTTGCCTACAGCGATGTTTCCCACGAAGAAGTGATGCACAA
Organism: Tepidanaerobacteraceae bacterium; assembly: GCA_030446005.1. Classification (GTDB taxonomy): domain Bacteria; phylum Bacillota; class Thermosediminibacteria; order Thermosediminibacterales; family Thermosediminibacteraceae; genus Fervidicola. The sequence continues at coordinate 2,211 of JASUSP010000078.1, forward strand.
GGCTTCGAGGGTTCTGAGCTCAGGTGCGGATTTCAGACTCATGGGACCGAAGAGCACCATGATAAAGTCCACCAAGCCCGTGGTCTCGGTGTGCGCTGTCAGGACGGGTGTTGGAAAGAGCCAGACCACCAGAAAGGTATGCCAAATCCTGAAGGACATGGGGAAAAAAGTGGTGGCAATTAGGCATCCCATGCCCTACGGAGACCTGGCGGAGCAGATATGCCAGAGGTTTGCAACTTACGAAGACCTGGACCGCCATAAATGTACAATCGAAGAAAGGGAGGAATACGAGCCCCACATCGACATGGGAATTGTGGTCTACGCAGGCGTGGACTACGGCGTAATCCTGAAAGAGGCGGAAAAGGAAGCCGACGTGATAGTGTGGGACGGCGGGAACAACGACTTCCCCTTCTACCATACCGACATGCACATCGTGCTGGTCGACCCCCACAGACCGGGCCATGAAGTAAAATACCACCCGGGTGAGACGAACCTAAGGATGGCGGATGTGGTGGTGATAAACAAGATTGATACCGCTTCTCCCGAAGGAATCGATGTGGTGCGAAAGAGCATCGAAGGGGTTAACCCTAAGGCTCAGGTGATAGAAGCCGCATCGCCCATATTCGTCGACGATCCGGCTAAGATAAAGGGCAAGAAAGTACTGGTGGTGGAGGACGGGCCGACGCTCACGCATGGCGAGATGACTTACGGCGCGGGATATGTGGCAGCCAAGAAGTACGGTGCTTCTTGCATCATCGACCCGAGGCCGTATGCGGTAGGGAGCATAAAGGAAACTTACGCCAAATACACCCACCTTTCGGTAATCCTGCCGGCCATGGGGTACGGTGAGGCCCAGATTAGGGAGCTAGAAGAAACCATCAACAGGGCCGAGTGCGATGCCGTGGTAATCGGCACGCCCATTGACTTGGGAAGGATTATGAAAATTGACAAACCGGCGGTGAGGGTTAGGTACAGGCTCCAGGAAATAGGCGCTCCGACCCTGGAAGATGTCCTGCAGAAGTTTAGATAATGAAAAAGGGCTGTTCTTTGCGGACAGCCCTTTTTGGCAAATTTAAAGTTAGTTAACTGAAGAGCTTCTTATCGATGCCGTACTTTCTCAGGCGGTACTGAAGGGCCTGCCTTTTGATGCCGAGTATCTCGGCAGCTTTGGTGATGTTTCCACCGGTGCTTTTTAAGGCATTTATTATCAAGTCCTTTTCGTATTCATCCACCCGGGATTTTACGGTAGATGGCCGTTCGGCCTTATGTTCAACGTAGTTTTTGAAACTTCCGAAGCTCAGATATTTAAGGTCCGAAAATGAAATATAACCTTCGTCCACGTAATTCATTACGCCCTCTATCACGTGCTCCAGTTCCCTGACGTTGCCCGGCCAGGAATATTCCTTAAAAAGGTTGAGCACCTGCCGGTCCACGCCTTTTACGCTCTTTTTGAATTTTTCGTTGTATTTTTCGATAAAATGCATAACCAGATCCTCGATGTCCTCGAGTCGCTCCCTTAGTGGGGGAATTTCCACGTATATAACGCTCAATCGGTAAAAAAGGTCGTTTCTCAATCTGCCGCTTTTAAGTAATTCTGCGGGCCTTTCGTTGGTGGTGGCGATTATCCTTACATCCACCGGGATATCGTATGTTGCCCCAATACGCCTCACCACCCCTTCCTGGAGCACCCGGAGCAGCTTGCTCTGCAGGGAAAGTCCCATGCAGTTGATTTCATCGAGGAGCAGCGTCCCGCCGTCGGCCTGCTCGAAAAGGCCGGGTTTGTCTTCGGCACCGGTGAAGCTACCTTTTGTGGTGCCGAAGAGCAGGGATTCCAGCAGGGTCTCAGGAAGGGCGGCGCAGTTTTGAGCGATGAAGGGTTTGTTTCTGCGGGGGCTTTCGGAGTGGATGCTCTGGGCGAAAAGTTCCTTTCCGGTCCCGGTCTCACCGTAGATTAGCACCGAAGAAGTGGTGCCGGCCACTTTTTTCAGAAGGCTTACGAGCTCCCTTATTTTTTGGTTCCTTCCGATTATGCTGTCGAAGGTGTACCGCAAGCCTATGTTGACAGGGCGGGGCTTTCTTCCTATGAGTTTCTGCTGGAGTTCTAGCACCTTCTGGGAAAGGGCATACAATTCCGACACGTCCCGGGAAATCTCCAGTGCCCCTAGCACCTGGCCGTTTTCTATTATAGGGATGGTGGAATTGACGGTTCTTATCTCCTTCCCTTTGTAGTTCAGGTAAGTCTGATACCGGTTGAATATGGGCTTTGCGCTTTTTATAACCTGGTAAATTGTGCTTTCCTCCGGGGTAAGCGATGGAAAGACGTCGAGGAGCTTTTTGCCTATGACGCTATTAGATTCCAGTCCTTCGATGCGGGTCAGCGTCTTGTTGTAAAACACTATGTTATAATCCCGGTCCACGATAATGATGCCTTCGTCCAATGCGTCGAAGATTTGATTTACCGTTTCGTAGGAGAGAATCTTTTTAAGGCGCTCCTCCTGCTTCCCCATTTCCATCACCCAATTATTGTTTTCTACAAGGGCCGGGATATTCCTGCCGGTTGCTAAGAAAAACACAAAAAAGGAATTCGGCCCGCTGCGTCGAAATTGTTAAAGTCAAGCTCCAAAATCTGCAGCCTTTTTCGGTGATCATAGTTTGACTTTAAGTGAGCGGGAGGGTGTTGTGTTGGAAAAGGATTTTATTTTGAAACTTGCAGTAGAGCTTACCGGCATAAAGAGTATTGTGGGCAGCGAAGGAGAAGTTGAAATCGCAAGATGGATTTACGATTTTTTCAAAACCCTGGATTATTACAAGAAAAATCCGGATTACCTTTTACTTTCCGACCTGAAAGGTGATGCCCTGAGCAGGAAAAACGTTTTAGCGCTGCTGAAGGGACAAAAGGGAAATTCCAAAAGGACCGTAATTTTAATAGGACACATAGACACGGTGGGTGTGGAGGACTACGGAAATATAAAAGAATACGCGACCTGCCCCGAAAAATTAAAGAGTGCTTTAAAGACGAAAGAGCTCGATGAAGATACGGTAAAAGACCTGGAAAGCGGAAAGTGGCTGTTCGGCAGGGGGATATTCGATATGAAATCCGGCGTTGCCATCAATATGACACTGATAAAATGCCTTTCGGAGAAAATAGGTGAGATTGAAGGGAACGTGCTTTTTCTTACAGTACCGGACGAGGAGGGAAATTCGAAAGGCATGCTTTCGGCGGCGGAAGACCTGGTGCGCCTTGCAGAAATTCACGATTTAGAATACGTGGCAGCTGTCGATACCGATTATATGGCGCCCCGCTTTCCCGGCGATGATAAGAAATACATCTATATAGGGACAGTGGGGAAGATACTTCCCTGCTTTTACATCTACGGCAAGGAGACCCACGTGGGGCAAGCTTTCGAGGGTTTGGACGCAAACCTACTGGCTTCGGAAATTTTAAAGGAGGTGGACCTTGCCTTTGACCTCTGCGACGTGGTCGAAGGTGAGGCGTCGACACCTCCCATAAGCCTAGGTCAGAGGGATTTAAAATCCGAGTATTCCGTTCAGACTGTAAACGAAGCATACCTTTATTTCAATTACTCTACCCACAGCAGTAAGCCCGATGAGGTGCTTGAAAAACTCAAATCCAAGGCACAAAAGGCCTTCGAGAACGTGTTAAAAAAGCTCAACGACGATTATGTGCACTATTGTCAAGCCTCCGGCATTCCCTATAAAAAGCTGCCCTGGAAGCCCCAAGTGCTAACGTTTAAAGAACTTTACGATGCGGTGAAAGCGGAAACTAAGGGAAAAATTGAGGAGCATTTAAGGAATTTCAAGGAAAGTCTTATGAAAGATAAACCCGACGACAGGTTTTACTCCCTTCAAATAGTGAGAGAACTGGCAAGACAATGGTCGAACAAGAACCCCGCCGTGATACTGTTTTTTGCGCCGCCGTATTACCCCCATATATATGTAAAAGGCCAAACCGAAAAGGAAAAAAATCTTATCAGTGCGGTAAATTCGGCCGTCGCCGAAATATCGGCCCGGTTTGAGTATAAATTCGAAGTAAAAAAGTTTTATCCTTACATTTCGGACCTTAGCTACTTTTCGATACCCGAAGAAAGAGCCGTGGAGGCACTGATAGATAACATGCCGGGATGGGGGGAAATTTACTCCCTGCCCATCGATTTTATAAGAAAATTGGACGTTCCTGTAGTAAACATAGGTCCTTACGGAAAAGATGCCCACAAGTTTACGGAGAGGGTTAATATCCCCTATTCTTTTGAAGTGGTGCCGGAAATTGTGGAAAAGACCGTAAGATTGTTGCTGGAGGGCCACAACAGTTGAAGATAGTAATGCAAAAGGGTATAATTTCGATTAGATGATAATTGACATTATTAAGTGTGCAAAAAAAGAAAACATATATACGGCATTAGCAAGAGACCTTGTAGCGGTAGTAACGGACAATGAGGTGCGAAAAGGCATGGTAACAATTCAGGCAAAGCTGATTTTTAACAGCAACGAAGATAAGCAGAAAGTATTAGACCTTATGAGAAGATGGACATCCTGCGCAAGATTCGC
>JASUSP010000079.1 GCA_030446005.1 Tepidanaerobacteraceae bacterium
AATTGTAAAATTAAATGCGACAGTAAAAAAAGTTGAACCATAGCGTGAAACCCGATATGATGTTGGTTGGCAAAAAAACTAACACATATGGAGGGTTTCAGCTATGGTTCTTACTAAAGAGTATACCACATCACAACGCACTTTTAAACACCTTACACCCTATGAAAGAGGTAAAATTTGTGCCCTGCTTAAAGAAGGTTTCTCGCCAACTCAAATCGCTAAAAAACTCGGCCGTCATCGCAGTACTATTTACCGCGAAATCAAGCGTGGCACAACGACTCAACTTCGCACAGATCTAACTACATACAGTGCTTACTTCCCGGAAACCGGCCAAGCAGTGTATGAAAAGAACCGCTCTGCATGCGGCAGAAAAAGTAAAGTTCTCCAAGTCGATTCCTTTCTCCGATATGCCGAACAAAAGATACTAAAGGATAAATGGTCACCTGATGCTGTTGTAGGAACTGCTCGCCGAGAAAAAATCTTTGACCCTTCATCCATGGTTTGCACTAAAACCCTCTACAATTACATCGACCGCTGCTTGCTTAAAGTTCGCAATATCGACCTTTTCATAAAAACCAGACGTAAACCAAAAAAGAACGTTTCTCGAAATCACAAGCGTCTTTACGGAAGAGTATTAGCGAGCGGCCTGACAGCATCGAAAAACGTGAGGAATTCGGCCACTGGGAAATCGATACTGTCCTTGGGAAACGCTCTAGTGACCATGTTTTGCTGACCCTAACGGAAAGAAAAACTCGCTATCACCTGCTCCTCCCATTGGCAAACAAAACTGCTGAGGCAGTGGATGAAGCGTTAAAGCGGCTAAAAAGTCAGTATGGTCCTATCTTTTCCCGGGTGTTTAAGAGCATTACTGCGGATAACGGTAGTGAGTTTGCCAATCTAAATGTCCACGGGATTGAAATCTATTATGCTCATCCCTACTCTGCTTGGGAACGGGCTACCAATGAGCGGCACAATGGGCTGATCAGGCGGTTGATTCCTAAGGGAACAGCCATCAAGGAATTATCTTTTTCACAAATCGAACGGGTGCAGAATTGGTGTAACACCTTGCCCAGAAAAATCTTGGGTTACCGGCAGCCAGCAGAGCTCTTTTTCCGGGAAATAGAGCGGCTAACTTCTGAATTTCAAAATTCATGATTGAGAAACCCAACATCATTCGGGTTTCCAAAAAATGTGTCGCAGTTAATATTGCAATTTAAGATATATTCTTCAAAATCATAATTTTTTCCTGCTCATATTATTATTTTTAACAACTTTTATCGGATTAACATATATTATATTGCCCACAAAGTTATCCGAAAAGGAGGCCTTAACGTGCAATCACGTCAAGCTTTCGGTTCTAGAATATTACGCTGGGGCATGCGCGGCATGGACGTGGCCGAACTTCAGATGAAATTACAGTCCCTTGGGTATTACATGGGTCCTATAGACGGCATCTTCGGTCCTTTAACCGAGAGGGCAGTAAGGCAGCTCCAGCGGGACAATAATATAAAAGTCGATGGCATAGTCGGACCCCAAACCTATGCCGTATTAGAGCAACTTATACCATAAATGCTTTAGGGGTGGGAACCCACCCCTTTCGTCATGTGTTTCTATGTTCTTTCGATGGCTGCCATAATTTTATCCATCATGCTGTCTTTTTCGCTGCTATTTGATTTTTGCCACACCACTTCAAAAAGTACCCCCATTCCGGGAAGTGCCTGTTCCTCTCTGGTTTGTATCGTCTCGTTGATGTATTCTTCCACCTCTTGTCGCGTACTTCCCGCTAAGTTTTTCAAAACCAGTTCCCTAATGTCGAACGAGGCCACCGTTTCTTTCCTCCTTCATTTTGTTTTTCTCAATTTAATAATTCCCTCAATTAAACCTAAAAATACTAATAAAAAAAAGAGGCGACTGATGCCTCTTGAAGTTTTAAGTTATTTTAATTCGGCCGATTCTGCTCTTATATTTGTATCAAAATTCTTTTGTATCGCGTGCAGCGCTAGGGAAAGGGCAATTACACCGTAAGCTACGAAAGACCTGAAAAACTCCCCTATTTGCGGGTCACCGAAAAGGTTTTTCCCCGCATTGGGCGAAACTATGAACAGAGTATGGAACAAAATGGTGCCTACTATGGCGTTGCTTATAGTAGCTTTTGTAACCGAAGCCCCACCCACTAAAATCGCTGCAACGGCAAACATTCCAACCTGTTCGTGGCTGCTGTAAGTCTGAAGGGTTCCTATGTTCTGCAAAAAGATTATCTGTCCCCACGCTGCAAGAAGGGTTGATATCGTAATAGCAACCAGTCTTGTCCTGTCCACGTCAATTCCTGCCACTTCCGCCACGTGCATATCCTGACCTACCGCCCTGAAATCCTGTCCGATTTTAGTCTTCAGGATAAATTCGGTAAAAAGGCACAAAAGCCCAATCAATATGAGAGAAGCGACGGGTATTCTTACCCCCATTATATTAATGCTTAACAGATTATCCAAGGCATACTGGATGAGCGAAAGGTCTATGGCGTTCTTTAAACCGATGCAGCCCGGCAGCACGATTTCCGGGTTTTTTATAGGAATGATGGTGCCTACAAACAACAAAAACACCAGCTGGTACAATCCCATCGCGAAAAAGCCCAGAATCAAACTGGTAATCATTTCCTTACCCTTGGTTTTATTTAATAATATACCGGTGGCATATCCGAAAACCAGCGCAAAGGGAACCGAAATTAACATGGCAAGGAACAGACCCGAAATGCCGCCTATATTCCACACTTTTATTGCAATAAGGCCTATTTGCCCTGCCATAGCCCCTATAACAAGAGCGAAATTCAGTCCCATTCCTGCCACCACAGGGATTATAAGGGACAAAACCAGGAAAAGATTCCTGTCCAATCTATTGACAATCTCGTTCACGATGTAAAGGAAGCTTAGTTTTGAAGCCACAACCCCTCCCAGACATATCACGAAAAACAATAGGGGAACCATATTGGTCCTTACGAGTTTTATCAGTGTTTTTTTCGAAAACATAGCTTTCATCTCATTCATTCCCTCCCACCCTGGTTAATGCGTACAAAATTACTCCATTACTTACTATTATCCTCACTACCTCCGACAGATTCCCTTCCGGCATCATTCTATTAATCACCGGCAGCGAAATGGTAAGGAGGGATTGAAATAAAATCACTCCAGCTATTACGTTGGAAATGGAAGCCTTCCTCGCCGTTGCCCCGCCGATTAGTATTGCGGAGATCGCAGCGAAAGGCATCATCAAAGGTCCGGTGTAAAGCTGGAAAAATCCGTAACTTTGGGCATACACAAGTATGCCTATTCCGCCCAAAACCATGGAGAGTATGGTCCCTATGGTCCTATGTAAATCCACATTAATGCCTGAAGCCTGGGCAAACCTGGGATTGCTCCCCGCAGCCATCATGGCGATTCCCGTCTTGGACCTCAAAAAAAGCCAGATGAAGAAACAGCAGACGGCAAAAAACAAAAAGGTACCTATAGGTAAGTCAACATTGGGCAGAGTTATCAACCGGTCCAGCACCTTATCGTATTTATTTGCCAGGGTTATGGTGGTTCTGAGACCTCTTCCTCCTATTGCCCACACCATTTCGGGATTCCTAAAAGGAAGCAGCAACCACCCTATGCACATCAAGGACACGATTGAAAAACCCATGTATGTCCCTACGGTCATCTCGTCCCCTTTAACCGTCATAACTATGGTCATGCCCTTTTCGACATTGAGTTTCACCAGCAAATCCAAAACCAGTTTCTTTGCCCCTATATCGATACCTCTAGTGGGTTCAGAAACGAACAATATGTCCGGCTCAAGGACAAGAGCCTTTGCTATGCAGACCTTTTGCTGGTTGCCGCCGCTCAGCTGCCTGGTCTTTTGGGTGGGGCCGGTGCATCTTATATCCAGCTCCTTTATGTACTTTAAGGCATTCTCCCGCACCTTTCTTTCATCCAGAAGTTTTATCCAGTTTAAGCCCAAAAGGGGCTTTAAAAACATCCCTTTTACCTGCATCGCCCCTATGGCTATATTTAATTCGATAGATTCGTCAAGCATCAAACCTACGCCGCGCCTATCCTCCGACACGAAGGCCAAACCCTTTTCCATCGCTTTTCTGGGATTGTTCAATTCAATCTTTTTGCCGTTTTTATATACCTCCCCTTTTGCCCTGTAAAGGCCCATTATCCCGTTGGCGATACCTATCTTCCCCTGGCCCGCAAGCCCTCCTATACCTAAAATTTCTCCTCTGTAGATATCAAGATTAACGCCTTTTACTTCCTTCCCCGGCATATCGACGTAAAGATTTCTAATCGACAAAATAACCTCACTGCTTTTTTCTACCCTGCACTTACTTTTTTCAACCCTCTCTATTTTCCTTCCCACCATCATTTGAGCCATTTTTTCAACGGACGCTTCTTCCTTTCTCATGGAGCCTACTTTTTCGCCGTCCCTTAAAACCGTTATATTATCAGCTACGGCCAATACTTCATTTAATCTATGGGTTATGAATAATATTCCTATACCTTTGGCAGCCAGCATCTTCATGGCATCGAGCAATTTCTCGGCTTCGCTTTCGGCCAACACAGCGGTAGGTTCATCGAAAATAAGCAGTTTTACATTCTTCTTGTCTATTTCCCGCGCTATTTCCACAAACTGCATGTATCCTACAGGCAGCCCCGCAACGGGAAGCCACTCATCCACATTCATCCCAAGCTCATTCAATGCTTTTTTTGCATCTTTTCTCATGGCGGCCACGTCTAAAGTCTTAAGTTTGGGTCCGAAAATTCTACTTGCCACATTGTCCTTCAGTATCTCCCGGTTTAACTTTATGTTTTCCGTTATCGTGAATCCCGGAAGGAGCATGAACTCTTGGTGGACCATCCCAATGCCGAGCTCCATGGCATCTTTGGGCGACTTTATTTCAACGGGTCTTCCCTCAAATAGTATTTCGCCAGTAAATCCGCCCGTGCTGAAGATTACCGGCATTCCGAAAATGATGTTCATCAGAGTAGATTTCCCCGCACCGTTTTCTCCCACCAGTGCGTGGATTTCTCCCGGCTTTACGGCGAGGCTAACTCCCTTTAAAACTTTGTTTCCGTAGTATTCCTTTTCTATTTCTCTCAGCTCTATAATGTAGGTATTTTTGTTTTCTCCCATATCAAACTTTCACCTCTAGAAGAAAATAAAAAATATGACTTATGAGTGGATTGCCCTTAAAAAGCAGCAATCCCCCCAGCTTCCAAAATTAAATTAGAAGGTTATGTAGTCGCTCAGAACCATATAGAAATTGTCGTGCTTTATTTCCTTCCCATCCGCACCCACTTCGACGTAATTGCTTATTTCAATCTTCGTATCTCCGGCAACTTCCTGCAAACACTTTTTAAAGGCTTCAGGGTCGTTTTTAGATGCTAATTTCCCTTCCGCATAAAGTTTCGCGTATTCCACCGCAGCCGCCGTAAAGAGCATTCCTGCTGGAATCGGCCAGGTAGAGAACCTACCCGTGCCTCCTTTTTCCGCAATTTTTGCCTTTATCTGCTCTATCACGTAATCCACGTCTCCGGCCTTGTCAGGAGGAATGTTTATGCCAAGGGCGCCCGGATAGCCGTGGAAGGGGCTCGGACAGCACTGCTGCACCACCATGGCCCCTTGTTCTAAGGCCGTTTTTATCAGAGGCTCCTGCATACCGCAGTTGGTGCTGAAAAATACGGTATCCTTGCCGTATTCCGCAACTTTTCGGGGAATGTCCTCGATGATAAATTGCTGCGCGCCGGGCAATCCCGCATCACCAGTGGGGTCAGGTGCTGTAGCGTCGACGAATTTTATCCCCGCTTTTTCACATTCCTGCTTCAATATGTCTCTTCTTCTGGCAAGAAGCGGGTAAGACATGTGCCTCGGGAATGAATAATGCACAAAGGTCTTAGCTCCAAATTTTTTGGCCTGTTCCACCATTTTGTAGCCCATGGAAAGTTCATCGGCCTGAATAACTATATCGGCCTTGTCTCCGATGACATCCTGCTCGGCAGGAGTTATAGCAATCAAAAGAACGTCCGGACGCTGCTGCTTTATTTTTTCGAAAGCCGCCGCCGCACCGGGAACCGCCTGGTTTATAATCAGAGCCTTAACATTCTGGTCAGAGACCAGGGCAACAGCATTAGCTATAAGAGTCCCCTGCTCTTTCATAAAGTTGTCGGGCATCGTCTGGGTCACTATAATATCTGGGTACTTTTTCTGGGCCTGCTCCGCGGATCTGAATTCTTCTTCGTTTTGAGAGACGGTAGTGGTGTAGATGGCAATCTTATAACCCGAACCTTGAGGAGCGTTCCCACCAGAAGAGGAACCCTGCGTGCCGGCGTTCCCGCACCCTGCTATGCTCAAGCAGATCACTAAGATTAGAAATACAGAAATAAGCTTTTTTATCACTAAAAACCCCAGTTAAGTCTATATAATTGTGTAAAAAGGGATTGAGCCACCCCCATCCCTCTGGTTAGAATTAAATTGCCAACAGAAAAAACTAACTGGAGGGATGAGAAATGGCTCAA
>JASUSP010000080.1 GCA_030446005.1 Tepidanaerobacteraceae bacterium
TCTACCGCCGGTATGCTGCATGCAGCGAGCGGTAGCCGGATGGCGACCTGAGTCGCCTGAAGGAATCCCGCCTCCTTTAGGGGGCGGGAGGAAGTCAATATGCCGACGGAAAATCTACTTTATATGAAATTTCCCAAAAAGTCTATTGGGAGACGGGCGATGATTATGTGAAATTTTTTCTTAAATACGCAAAAATCCTGAAAAAACTCGAGCTTCTCGAACTTTTGCCCAAAACGCGGCATCAATTTTGAAGGAGGGGGGAAAGCCCTTGAAAAGCAAGATATTTTTCGCCGACGCAAGGGTAAAAAGCTACGACTACAAGTACAGCTTTGTTGCTAAATTTGAACAGATTTTGCAGATGGTGGATTTCAGCTCGTTTATAGAAAAAGGGGATTACGTCGCCATAAAGACCCATTTCGGTTCTTACGGGGCTCACCGCATAGTAAGGCCTATTTTTTTGAGAAAAGTGGTGGAAAGGGTAAAAGAAGTGGGAGGAATGCCGTTTGTCACCGATACGGTGAGGATACCGGGGCTGGAGTATCTTGAAGTGGCCAACATGGAGGGCATCAACCACCTGTCGGTAGGTGCACCGGTGGTGCTGGCCGACGGTATTTTCGGACGCGACCAGATAAAGGTAAAAGCAGGTCCCATTCTCGGCGAAATAGGCGTCGCATCGGCCATTTATTACGCCCCGGCCATGATAGTCGTATCCCACTGCAAGGGGCACATAGGCTCAGGCTTCGGAGGAGCCATCAAAAACCTTGCTATGGGCTGCATAAGCTGCAAGGACCACCACGGCAAAGCGGAAAGGGGCAGAATTCACTTTTACGAAGGAAAGCACCTTGAATGGGTCGAAGTGCGGTGCACTCGCTGCGGTCAGTGCGTCCGCGTATGCCCCCACCAGGCTCTGCAGCTCTTTGACGACAGCATAGTTATAGACAAGAGCATCTGCGTGAAATGCGGAAGGTGTGCGCGGGTATGCCCTTCGGAGGCCATGGTGGTGCCCATCGATGAAGTAACTTTCCAGAAAGGCCTTGCCGAGTCGGCCTATGCCGTGGTTTCCACCTTTGAAAAAGGAAGAATCCTTTACATAAACTTTATCACCGAAGTGCAGCCCGAGTGCGACTGCATGCCGATGGCCGACACTCCCATTGTGCAGGACCAGGGAATTCTCGTTTCCCACGACATAGTGGCGATAGACCAGGCTTCGCTGGATATAATAAACGGTGCCGAGCCCCTTCCCGGCTCCAAAGCGGCGGATAAGAATGTGAAGAAGGGAGAGAACATACTGAAGGCCGTCACCGGAAAGGACGCCCAGCTTCATATAGACGCGGCTTACGAGCTTGGAATGGGAAGCAAGGAATACGAACTTGTGGAGGTATCCGAAAAAGAAGTTCCGGAAGAAAAAAAGGAAAGCTAGAGGCGTCATCGAAAGCGAAGATGTTTACATCTCCGTAACGGAGATGTTTTTTTTCCTTTTTTGTGGTATAGTCTTTGTAAGAAATATATATACCAAAATCAAAAAGAAAGGCGTTTATCATGGACGTAATCATATTAGCCGTGGGGAAAATAAAAGAACGGTATTTAAGAGAAGGTATAAAAGAATATGAAAAAAGACTAAAACCGTACTGTAATTTGCGGATGATAGAAGTCAGCGAGGAAAAGGAACCCGGAGGAAATTCACTGGCGGAAAGGGGAAGGGTCCTGGAAAGGGAAGGAGAAAGGATTTTGGCTAAGATGCCGCAATCCGGATATAAAATCGCCCTTTGCATCGAGGGGGAGCGCCTTTCGTCGGAAGAAATGGCCGGCAAAATAAAAGAGCTTGCTCTGCGTGGAGTTTCGGACATAACCTTCGTAATAGGCGGCTCTTTAGGCCTTTCCGACAATGTCAAAAAATCCTGCGATATGAGGCTTTCCTTTTCCGACTTTACGCTGCCACACCAGCTAATGCGCCTTTTGCTTTTGGAGCAAATTTACCGGTGGTTTAAAATAATCCGGGGCGAGCCTTATCACAAATAGCCGTGGAAAAATATTACTCGTAAGGGGGTGGTGCTGGTGGATCCCTTGCCTCGATTATGCTTCTTGCTTTTCACAACGGTAAATAGCGAAACCAAAACCGGGGGTAACCCATCGGCACCCCTCCTTGCCGGTGTTGCCCCCGAACTTTAGGGGGTGTTATTGTGGACATTGAAAAAATCAGGGATCATTTTCGGCAAATGTTGAGAAGAAAGGACTTTATAGCATTAAAAGAAGAAATGTCCAAGCTTCCCGTTCAGGATGTGGCAGAAATTCTAAATCAGATGGATGCAAAGGAAAGTCTTCTTGCCTTTAGATTGCTACCTAAGGATAAAGCGGCCGAAGTATTTTCGTATCTATCGGACAAGATAAGAACTGCCTTTTCCCAAATGATAGAGGAAGATGAATTGAAAAGCCTGGTAGAAGATCTATTTTTTGATGATAAAATAGATTTTTTGGAAGAAATGCCTGCCAACGTGGTAAAAAAAATACTTCAGCGAACGCCGGAAAGCGAGCGAAGGCTCATAAACCAATTTTTACAATATCCCGAGCATTCCGCCGGCAGCATAATGACCATAGAGTTCGTAGACATGAAGACCGATATGACGGTGGAACAAGCTCTTTGCCATATACGCTATACGGCGCCGAAAAAGGAAACCATTTACACTTGCTACGTTATCGACCAACAAAGGCACCTTTTGGGGGCGATTTCCTTAAAGGATCTGGTGGTGGCCGATCCGAATCATAAAATCGAAGATCTGATGGACAAAAATATAATTACGGTTAAGACCGATGATGATCAGGAATACGTGGCATCCCTTTTTAAAAAGTACGACCTTTTAAGCATGCCCGTCGTGGATCGGGAAAACAGACTGGTGGGCATAATCACGATAGATGACGTGGTGGATGTTTTGGAGGAAGAAAATACCGAAGATATTCAGAGGATGGGAGGAATAAGCCCCAGCGAGGAATCATATTTAAGTCAAAGTCCCATCACCATGGCTAAAAACCGTCTGCTCTGGCTGATTACGCTTATGGTCTCGGCCACCTTTACCGGCTGCATAATACAAAAATACGAAGATCTTCTCCAAACTATGGTAATACTTGCAGCCTTTATTCCCATGCTGATGGATACGGGAGGAAATGCCGGCTCCCAATCTTCCACCATGGTTATTCGCGGTTTGGCATTGGGGGAAATACGCACCCGCGATGCTTTAAAAGTGGTGGCAAAGGAGTTCATGGTAAGCGTTATTGTGGGGATTTCCCTTGCGGGGTTGAACTTCATCCGGCTTATCGCTATCGAGAAGGTAAGTACCGCAATAGCTTTGGTGGTAAGCATTACATTGATAGTGATAGTAGTTATGGCTAAAGTGGTCGGCGGATTGCTACCCCTTTTGGCCAAAATGGTAAAAATCGATCCCGCCATAATGGCTAGTCCCTTAATTACCACCATAGTAGATTCGATGGCACTGGTGGCCTACTTTAACATAGCCGGATTATTCCTTAAAATGTAAAAGAGAAGTTTCCTTTGAGGAGGAAGGAGAAGGCAAAAAATGAAATTTTACCGTACCGCCTGCCCGCGGGATTGCCTGGACTGCTGCTCTATGCTAGCCTATGTCGACGAAAAGGGAAGGCTCGTAAGAGTAAAGGGTGACCCCGACCATCCGGTTACCCGGGGTTACCTTTGCCCTAAGGGTAATTCGTATGTGGAGCTGGTATACCATCCAGAGCGGCTCCTTTATCCGCTGATGAAAAAAAACGGACGCTTTTTGCGGGTCTCCTGGGACGAAGCTCTTGATTTCGTGGCAAAAAGGCTTGCTGAGGTCATCGAAAAATACGGTCCCTTGTCCATCCTCCATTACCACTACAGCGGCTCGGAAGCGCTTACGAAACACATAGACACCAGGTTTTTTAACGCTTTAGGAGGTATCACCGCCGTAAAAGGCGACCTTTGCTTCAGCGCCGGCCTTGCCGCTCAAGTTTACGACTTCGGAGGGCTTTCGCAAAACAGCATTGAGGATCTTCCTAACGCCAGAGGCTGCGTGCTCTGGGGAAGAAATGTGAAGTCCACCAACCTCCATGCCCTGCCCTTTATCGCCGAATGCCGAAAAAAGAAAGGCAGGATAGCCGTGGTAAATCCCCTTTCTACAGGTCTGGAGGATATGGCAGACCTGGTGGTAAGGCCGAGGCCCGGCTCCGACGCCGCACTTGCCTTAGGGGCGTGCCGGTACCTGGTGGAGAGGGGATTGGTAGACCGAAAGTTCATAGAAAAGTACACCTTTGGCTTTGACCGGTTCAAAGAAGTACTGGAAGATTATCCTCTTGAGAAGGTTTCGCAGATAACCGGAGTACACGTGGAAGACATAGCAAACCTTGCGCGGTTTTATGCCGAAAATACCCCGGTCACCACGCTCCTCGGCTATGGGCTTCAAAGATACAATGGCGGCGGCAACGCTGTAAGAGCCATAGATGCCCTCGCGGCCGCGACGGGAAACATAGGAAGGCCCGGAGCCGGAGTATCGTACTGCAGCGACATATACTGGGAAGCGGGAAGCCGTGTCAAGGGAATTTCCGCTGCCGGCAGGACTTTTAACGTTTGGAGCTTGGGAGAGGACATATTAAACGCGGACCCGCCAGTAAAGATGGCCTTTATTACCAACGCGAATCCGGTGGTCAACGCCCCGGACAGTGCAGAACTTGTAAAAGCACTGAAAAGCATCGAAACCGTAGTTGTGGTGGACCTTTTCATGACCGACACGGCAAGACAAGCCGATGTGGTTTTGCCCTGCACCACCTTTTTCGAGGAGGAAAACGTAAAGGTGAGCTCCTGGAGCCCGTGGATTTACTACTGCCCAAAGGTCATAGAGCCCGTAGGGGAGGCCCGTCCCGATGAGGAAATTTTCATAGAACTGGCGGAAAGAATAAAATTAGAGGATTTCCCGTGGAAGAGCAAAGAAGAATTTTTGGATTACGCTGCAGGGGCTTTTGAAAAATTCGGCGTGAGTCTTTCCCGCTTGAGGAAAGAAGGTCACATTAAAAATCCCTCTATACCGGATGTCGCCTGGCAGGATAAAAAATTCCGCACTCCTTCCGGCAGGTTCGAGTTTTATTCGCAAAGAGCCCTTTCAGAAGGTCAATCACCTACGGCAGTTTACGTAGCCCCGGAAAGTGAAAAAGACCCCTATCCGTACCATCTAATAACCTGCCATTCACGCTACCGCATACATTCGCAATTCCAGGTGACGGAATATATAAAGAGATTAAATCCCGTTCCAAAATTGTATATCAATTCCGAAGAGGGAGCCCGGCTGAGATTAAAGGAAGGGCAGGAAGTGGAAATATTCAACGACGTGGGCAGCATAAGGGCCATAGTTTATTTCGACCCGGCGATGAGGAAGGACACAGTCAGCTTAGAATCGGGCTGGAATGTCGAAAGCGGCGCCTGCTCTAACTTCCTTGTGCCTCCCAGAGTAAGCGAAATGGGAGGCTGTGCGGCACTTTATGATGTAAAGGTAAGTATAAAAGCTTAAGTTGATAATTCAGGATTGTTAGAAAAATCGAAAACCCTATTGAAAAATTTACCATAATTATGCTATAATTTTCTACAAATATCAAAATGAGACAAGCCCAAAATCGGGCTGCCGGAGGTGCTTTTATTTATAAGCAAATAAAAGCAAATTCATCCCCCTTCGGTGGCCCGAGTTTTTAGTAATAAGAAAGAAAGGAGTGACCAATATGGATTTAAAAGGCAAAAAAATAATAGTCCTTGCGGAGGAAGCCTTTGAAGACCTGGAACTTTGGTATCCGGTCCTGCGGTTGAGGGAGGAAGGCTGCGAAGTAACGATAGTAGGTACCGGAAGCAGCGACACGTACAGGGGCAAGCACGGAGTCCCGGTTAAGGTTGATAAAAACATCGGGGAAGTTTCGGCTGACGATTACGACGGTGTGGTCGTCCCCGGAGGATGGGCTCCGGATAGGTTGAGGAGATATGAGGCTGTAAAAAAGCTAGTCAGGCAGTTTGCCGAGCAAAAAAGGCTGCTGGCTACCATTTGCCATGGCCCGTGGGTTTTCATATCCGCAGGCATTGTTAAAGGTTATACGATGACTTGTGTTGAGGCTATAGTCGATGATATCGTAAACGCTGGAGCTATATATGTGGACAAAGAAGTGGTGGTAGACAGGAATATGATAACCTCAAGAAGACCGCAAGACCTACCTGCCTTCATGAGAGAGGTAATAAACTACCTTAAACATCATTAAGCAAAAAGTTGCTTTAAATATCCCGAGATAACCAAAAAAAAGGAGGTTTGCAGCAGCTTCGAGAAACTATACTGAAATTGACTGTACTTAACTATTTTGCTACCATAGAAAATATGGAACTCTTATCCATTGGAGAAGCAGCAAAGAGATTAGGCGTACACCCGAACAGACTTCGGG
>JASUSP010000081.1 GCA_030446005.1 Tepidanaerobacteraceae bacterium
TTACTCTATAAAATATTTCTACATGGAAGCGCCTTGTACCTTCTATCGGAAGGAATTTTTTTAGTTCCAAAAAGTACCAATTTATATCATAACCTCAGTCCATTTTTATTTTGCGTTGACATTTCATTGGAGTTTTGTATATAATTTTAGCAAAACTTAATAAAGACTACCGGGGGTGCTGCGAAAAGCGGCTGAGACGGGAATTTTCTCCCGAACCCTTGAACCTGTTTGGGTAATGCCAGCGTAGGGAGGGTAGTCGGTTGCTTTTTGAGTTCGTACCCCTGGGTACGATTTTTTGTTTTTAAAGGGGGAGTTTTTTTATGACGCAGCTGGAAGCCGCCCGGCAGGGCATAATTACCGATGAGATGAAAGAGGTAGCCGAACAAGAAAAAGTGGACGCCGAAGTGTTGAGAAAAGCCATCGAGGAAGGGACAGTAGTTATCCCGTGCAACAAGAACCACAGGGGCCTGAAACCCTGCGGCATAGGAAGGGGCCTGAGGACCAAGGTCAACGCCAATATAGGCACTTCCGAAGCCTATCCTGACCTTGACGATGAGCTTTCAAAGGCGAAAACGGCAGTTGATGCGGGCGCCGATGCCATCATGGACCTTTCCACCGGCGGGGATATTGCAGCCATCCGGCAGGCCATACTTTCAGAAATTCACGTGCCCCTGGGAACAGTGCCCGTATACGAATTGGGCGTGCGGGCCCGGAAGGAACGGGGGAGCGTCGTCGAATTTACAATTGAAGAACTCTTTGAAGTCATCGAAGAGCAGGCTGAACAGGGCGTGGATTTTATGACCGTCCACTGTGGCGTCACGCTGGAAGCCGTGGAAAGACTTCGCCGAGAGGGCAGGATTACGGACATAGTAAGCAGGGGCGGAGCCTTCATGACCGGCTGGATGCTGAAAAATGAAAGGCAAAATCCCCTTTACGAAAAATTCGACCGGCTGCTTGAGATAGCCCGAAAGTACGATGTGACGTTAAGCCTGGGGGACGGCCTGCGGCCCGGATGCCTTGCAGATGCGACCGACAGGGCACAGGTTCAGGAGCTTATAGTCCTTGGTGAACTGGTACAGGAAGCCCGAAGACAGGGCGTGCAGGTTATGGTGGAAGGGCCTGGGCACGTGCCGCTGGACCAGATTGAGGCAAATGTAAAGCTTCAAAAAAGAATCTGCCACGGCGCACCCTTTTACGTGCTGGGGCCGTTAGTTACCGACGTGGCGGCGGGCTACGACCACATAGCGGCGGCCATCGGTGGGGCTATTGCCGCTGCAGCCGGCGCCGACTTCCTGTGCTACGTAACTCCCGCAGAGCACCTGGGACTTCCCACGGTTGAGGATGTGAGGGAAGGGGTTATAGCTTCAAGGATAGCCGCTCACGCTGCGGATATAGTCAAAGGCGTCTCCGGCGCGAGAGAGTGGGATCTCGAAATGGCAAAAGCGAGAAAAAACCTGGACTGGGATGCCCAGATTAAACTTGCCATCGACCCGGTAAAGGCCGAGAAGTACAGGGAAATGAGAAATACTTCGGAGACCAAAACCTGTACCATGTGCGGAAATTTCTGTGCCATGGATGTGGTAGCCAAATTCCTGGGAACGGAAAAGAGAAGTTGTTAATCAAATAGGATGGGGGGTTTTTTAATGATAGAAGGCTTGCTTGATAAGGTGCGGAGCCAAAAACCGCTGGTCCACCACATCACAAATATCGTGACGGTCAACGATTGTGCCAACGTGACGCTGGCACTCGGAGCACTGCCGGTTATGGCCCACGCCCTGGAAGAGGTAGAGGACATGGTGAGGGCGGCGTCGAGCCTTGTGCTGAACATCGGTACGCTTACGCCAAAACAGGTGGATTCCATGATAAAAGCCGGCAAAAAGGCGAATGAGTTCGGAATACCAGTGGTGCTGGACCCGGTGGGGGCAGGAGCCACGCCACTCAGGACCGACAGTGCAAAAAGGATATTGAAAGAAGTCAAAGTATCGGTGGTAAAGGGGAACAGCGCCGAAATCGGAGTGCTTGCCGGTGCAGGGGGTGAGATCCGCGGGGTCGAGGCCGTGGCTAGCAGCGAGAACCTTCTCGCAGCCGCAAAAGACATGGCGAAAAAGCATGGAACGACCGTGGTGATATCCGGGGCCACAGATGTGGTGACGGATGGGGAAAGGGTGGCTTTCGTGGACAACGGCCACCCGTGGATGGGAACGATAACCGGCACGGGATGCATGCTGGCGTCCGTAATCGGCAGCTTCAGCGGCGTGGAAAGGGATTGCTTCAAAGCTTCCGTTGCGGCCCTGGTTGCTTTTGGCCTCGCCGGGGAACTGGCAGCGAATAGACCGGAAGTTCGGGGGCCTGCGAGCTTCAAGGTGTGCTTTTTTGATGAACTTTACAATCTATCGGAAGAAAAGATACGAGCGGGGATGAAATATTCTATTGTTTAGGGAGCGGGGAAACCCGCTCTTTTTATAATGGGTTCTATTTAAAAAAACTCCAGCGAAGTGTGGACGCACAATTTAAAAACAGATTTTTGCTGTAAGAGAAGAAATTATCGATTGTTTTTCGTAATATTTTTTTCATAATATGATGAGATTTTATTGAGGTGATAATATGGCAAGGATATCAAAAGAAAGAAGAGTTACGTATTATATTGGAATTGGAATGATTGTTTTGGGATTTATACTCTTTATTTCGGTGTTCTTCGCTGCTATGAGTTTTATGAATGACCCTTCCTGGGGAAGCGAGAGTCCTCCGTTTATGAATTCGGTCCGGGGAATGGTTTTGATGATCGTGGGTTCTATTATCATGAATATTGGTTATGAACAATTTTATCCAAATCCACAGCAAAAAAAGATTAGCTGGGTCCCATCAAAAAAACCCCACTTAGTGGGTTGTATTTGCCGTATAGGCAATGATGGTCATAATCATGAACATCGTAAGGGAGCTTAGCCACCTCGTCTATGCAGGTGGCATATTATTTTGTCATTTTGCTAAAAAAAAGTTAATAAATTATTGCTAAAATTTAGCATAGTGAATATTACAATTTTATTAATATTGGGATAAAATAAAAATAAAAATAAATTCGGAGGTACTTATGAAAGCAGTAAAAATAGTAATCGCACCTGATTCCTTTAAAGGAAGCCTCACTTCTCTTGCGGCGGCTAATGCCATAGAAAGGGGAATATTGAAAGCTGCGTCCAGCACCGATGTAAAGGTGAATGTACATAAGGTTCCGATGGCCGACGGCGGCGAGGGCACCGTGGAGGCTGTAATCTGCGCTGCGGGCGGGAGAATAGTAAAAACGAGGGTCCTCGACCCGCTGGGCAGGGAAACGAATTCTTTTTTCGGCGTACTGCCTGACGGCACTGCGGTGGTAGAGATGGCTGCTGCCTCGGGCTTGAATCTTTTGAAAAAAGAAGAGAGAAACCCGATGAAGACAACTACCTACGGTACCGGTCAGCTGATAAAAGCAGCACTTGATTACGGTTCAAGGAAACTCATAATAGGCATAGGCGGCAGCGCTACCAACGACGGCGGGGTGGGCATGGCACAGGCCTTGGGAGTAAAGTTTATGGATGCTCAAGGTAAAAATATAGGTTTTGGGGGCGGTGAGCTTTCTAAAATAGAAAGGATAGATGTTTCGGGGCTTGACCCTAGGGTGAAAGAAGCTGAAATAGTTGTGGCGTGTGACGTAAAAAACGTGCTCTGCGGGCCGCATGGTGCTTCGGCTGTTTATGGCCCCCAGAAAGGGGCCACGCCGGAAATGGTGGAAATTCTAGACCAAAACCTAAGACATCTGGCATCGATAATAAAAAGGGATCTCGGGAAAGACGTAGCGGATGTCCCGGGTTCCGGAGCCGCCGGGGGTCTTGGAGCAGCTTTGATGGCGTTTCTCGAGGCCAGGATGAAGCCAGGAATAGAGATAATCATAGAGATTGCCCGGTTGGAAGAAAAGATAAAAGGTGCAGATGTAGTGATTACCGGTGAAGGCTCTACGGACAGCCAGACCATATATGGCAAAGTACCGCTCGGAATTGCACGGGTTGCCCGCCGGTGGAGAAAACCTGTGGTATGCATTTCGGGATCCCTGAAAGAAGGGTATGATGTGCTTTTCGGTGAGGGGATAACGGCGTTTTTCAGCATAACAAACGGCCCGATGACGCTGGAAGAAGCTATGGAAAGGGGGGAGGAGCTGCTGAAAAAAGCTTCTGAAAATGTATTCAGATTATATTTTTCTAGGGGGTAAGATAAATGACACCGGAACAGCTGGCTGCCGCGAAGGCGGTAATGGTTCACGGTCCCATGTTAATTTTTATAGTGGTCTTGGCAATATTATTTATCATCTTTGCTACCGCAAAGCTAAAGATTCACCCGTTTTTGGTGCTCTTACTTGCAGCGTACGGTGTCGGATTTTTGAGCAGAATGCCCGTAGAATTTATAGGTCCCGTGATAGCGCAGGGATTTGGCAATTTGATGGCGAATATAGGACTTGTAATTGTTTTGGGAACCATTATAGGGACCATAATGGAAAAATCAGGAGCAGCCCTGAAAATGGCGGAGGTTGTCCTCAATTTAGTTGGAATAAAAAGGTCACCTCTGGCTATGAGCATAATAGGCTATATTACCAGCATACCAGTTTTCTGCGATTCGGGGTTCGTCATTCTGACACCCCTCAACAAAGCTCTGGCCCAAAGAGCTAATATCCCAATGGCTATAATGGCGGTTGCTTTGTCCACGGGACTATACGCCACGCACACGCTGGTGCCTCCTACGCCAGGGCCTATAGCGGCTGCAGGAAATGTGGGTGCAGACCTCGGCCTTGTAATTCTTGTTGGCATGCTGGTATCGATACCCGCAGCTCTGACCGGCCTCTGGTGGGCTTACAGGATTGGACGAAATATCGCATCAGATATGGATCAGACGGGTGCCAGCTATGATGAATTAAAGAAACAATTTCAGAAGCTTCCCGGGACGCTTAAATCCTTTATGCCCATTGTAGTGCCGATATTACTTATTGCCCTTGCCTCGGTGGCTAAGTTTACGAAGTATATTGGGCCGGGCAGCGAAATTATAAAATTTCTCGGTACCCCGGTCAATGCACTCATGATAGGAATGCTGCTCTCCTTGACTCTCCTTCCAAAGTTCGACGAAGAGACCCTCATGAACTGGGTGGGACAGGGAATAAAGGACTCGGCGATTATCCTGCTGATAACGGGAGCGGGTGGTTCCCTCGGAGCAGTGTTATCGGCAACCCCTATTTCCGACTACATCAAGACGCTGGCGGGAGGGAACGTATCCGGCGGCATTTTCGGGTTGATTCTGTTGTTTGTAATAGCTGCACTGCTGAAAACAGCCCAAGGTTCCTCGACGGTATCTCTCGTTACCACCTCTAGCTTGATAGCTCCCATGCTGCCACAGCTTGGGTTGACGTCACCCATGGACCTTGCTCTGACAGTGATGGCTATAGGTGCAGGAGCAATGACGGTATCCCATGTCAACGACAGCTACTTCTGGGTTGTATCGCAGTTTTCGGGATTAAAGGTCACCGATGCTTACAAAGCGCAGACAATGGCTACCTTTCTTGAAGGTCTGATAACCTTGACTACGGTGCTGATACTTTTCATTATATTCCATTGATTTAAATGATTTAAAAAAAGCTCGCGCTCTAAAACGCGCGAGCTTTTAGCTTTTCTTTTAATGCGGCCCGACATTGGCGTCAAATCAAGGGTGAAAGTCCACTGCAGGCGAAGCAGCAAAATCTTCTGTAAAGGTAAAGGTATCAATTAAACTTTTGAAAGGGTTTTCCTCCTGTAAAGGCGAATTTACATATAAAAAAGTTTGCGTTAGGGGTGAAAAGAATGGAAATCACCCATCAGTACGCGCAGACCATTGTTGACAGGACCATGAAGATCCTTGGCTACAACATAAATATAATGGACAGCCGGGGAATTATAGTAGGAAGTGGTGATAAAAAGAGATTAAATACATTCCACCAGGGGGCCGCAGAAGTAATCAGAACCGGAAGACCCATAGAGATAACCTCCGATATGGCTCGAAATCTGGAAGGAGTAAAACCGGGTGTCAACCTCCCCATTTACAAAAATCCCGCCAGAATGCCCCCGATTTTAATCGGAGGATGAATGGCGGATTGCTATTTTTCTCCGGTTATGCTAAAATTTGAGCAACCCGGAGGAGATGCTATATGCAGACAGTAACCCTAAAGCTAAAACTCCTATCCCCAAACAAAGGCAAGCAGGAGAAAATGGCCCGAATGCTGGAAACATACCGCAAAGCCTGCGCCTGGTTCCTAAAGCAGGCCGAAGCCTTGAACACTACCAGCAGGGCAAAGTTAAACCGCGAAACCTACCGGCAGGCCTGTGAACTTTTTGACCTCAACCGCGGTACACTCCAGTGCGCCATGCTCAAAG
>JASUSP010000082.1 GCA_030446005.1 Tepidanaerobacteraceae bacterium
GGCAAGGGGCCTTCCCACCACCATGCTGCGCCCCACTATTACGGCTCTCTTTCCGGTGAGGTCTATGCCGTAGTGGTGGAGTATTTCCATGACGGCCGATGGTGTGCATGGGGCAAACCCGCCCTGTTCCCCGCCCATCACTTTCGCTATGTTCACCGGGTTGAAAGAGTCCACGTCTTTTCGGGGCGATATTTCGTATTTTACCCTGTCTTCCAAGATGTGGGCGGGAAGCGGCCGCATGACGAGTATGCCGTGTACTCTTTTATCTTCGTTCAGCTGGTGGAGTTTTTTTACAAATTCCTCTTCCGGGGTGTTTTCCGGAAGCTGGACGACGCTGGTTTCTATGCCGATCTCCGCGCACCTTTTTTGGGCTCCTTTTATATACGACATTGAGTCGGGTCTATCGCCTATTATTACTATGGCAAGGCATGGAGTTATGCCCTTCGCCTTTAAGTTTTCCACTTCCTCCGCAAGTTTTTCCTTAAGGGCTTCCGCCACTTCTTTTCCGCTTAAGATATCCGCCATCTTTTCGCCTCCAAATTTTAATGTTTCGGGGAAAAAGCACGGGGGCTAATCACTATCCCCCGCACTTTTTTTCAAAAAATATTTTATCTTTTTCCTAGAAAAGCCCGCTTATCCTGCCGTTTTCATCCACATCTATGTTCTCGGCAGCAGGCCTTTTGGGCAGCCCCGGCATCGTCATTATCTCGCCGGTAAGAGCCACGGCAAATCCGGCACCGGCAGATATCTTCACGTTCCTCACCGTTATCCTGAAGCCACTCGGCCTGCCTAGCAGCGCGGGATTGTCGCTCAGCGAATACTGAGTCTTCGCCATACATACCGGCACTTCCCTGAATCCCAGATTCTCTATAGTCTCTATTTCCTTTTTCGCCGCCGAGGTAAAGTCCACTCCATCCGCTCCGTATATCTCCCTCGCTATCATCTGTATTTTTTCCGCTATACCCATCTCCAGCGGATAAAGGGGCTTGTAGTTGTTCTTGCCTTCCTCAATCAGCCTCAGCACCTCTTGGGCTAGCTCTATTCCGCCTTCGCCGCCCTTTGCCCATACTTCCGATATTACCGCCTTAACTCCCAGCTGTTCGCATTCCTTCTTCACCAGCTCAAGCTCCGCCTCGGTGTCGCTCGGGAACCGGTTCACCGCTACTACCGCCGGTAAACCAAACTTTACGGTTATGTTTTCTACGTGCTTCAGCAGGTTGGGCAGTCCTTTCTTCAAAGCCTCCAGGTTCTCCTCGCCGAGTTTTTCTTTCGGCACGCCGCCGTGGTGCTTCAGCGCCCTGATACTTGCCACTATCACCACCGCATCGGGCTTTATTCCCGCCACCCGGCATTTTATGTCAAGGAATTTCTCCGCTCCCAGGTCCGCTCCGAACCCGGCTTCGGTTACTACGTAGTCCGCCAGTTTCATGGCCATCTTGGTGGCAAGGACACTGTTGCAGCCGTGGGCTATGTTGGCAAAGGGTCCCCCGTGGACAAAGGCCGGAGTGCCTTCCAACGTCTGCACCAGGTTGGGCTTTAAGGCATCCTTCAATAGCGCCGCCATCGCACCGTGCGCCTTCAAATCCCCGGCCGTCACCGGCTTTCCGTCATACGTATATGCAACTATTATCTTCGAAAGTCTTTCCTTCAGGTCCTTAAGGTCGGTGGCAAGGCAAAACGCCGCCATGACTTCCGATGCTACTGTTATGTCAAAGCCGTCTTCTCTCGGAACTCCGTTGGCCTTACCCCCAAGGCCGTCCACCACAAACCTCAGCTGCCTGTCGTTCATGTCGATGCAGCGCCTCCACACAACCCGCCGTGGATCAATGCGAAGTTCATTGCCCTGGTATATGTGGTTGTCCAGCATTGCCGCCAGCAGGTTGTTGGCTGCCCCTATGGCGTGGATGTCTCCGGTAAAGTGCAGGTTTATGTCTTCCATCGGCACTACCTGCGCGTATCCGCCTCCGGCAGCACCGCCCTTCACTCCAAAAACGGGACCCAGCGAAGGCTCCCTCAATGCTATGGCGGTCTTCTTGCCCAACCTACTTAAGGCATCGCCCAGCCCTACCGTAGTGGTGGTCTTTCCTTCGCCGGCTGGCGTGGGGTTTATGGCGGTAGTCAGTATCAGCTTCGCATCCTTTTTGTCCTGCAGCCTCTTTAAAACGTTGTAGTCCACCTTTGCTTTGTATTTGCCGTAGTATTCGATGTCGTCCTCGGAAAGCCCAAGTTTTGCGGCTATGTCCCTTATGTGCTGGAGTTTCGCCTCCTGGGCTATTTCTATGTCGCTTTTGAATGCCATTTACACCCCGTCCTTTCTGGAATTTTTAATTGATTTTTTGTGGAGCCAGGCCGATGCTGAACCTTTTCATTATTAGCCTGGCAAAAATTGTGTATATTGGAATATTAATGGCCTGAACGATACAGGAAGTGGCCATTTTGTAGACCAGCGGTATGCCGAAGAGCTTGTAGAGAAAATACGGTACGAGCAGCACCGAAGTTATTATCTGTCCGGTAGCTATCGCCGCAGCAAGCTGCCAGATATTCGGCTGCTCGCTTTTAAAAAGCCTTATCATAAAAGCGGGTATAATGCCAGTCAATGCGGCGGTTAGTGTGAAGTGCGGCATATACGGTCCCGCCGGATTTATCCAGTAACCCACCAAATCACCGATAGCTCCCACTATTCCTCCGGCTGCGGGCCCCATCAGAATCCCGGCCAGTATAACGGGAAATCCTCCGAATCCTATCCTTATCGCTTCCACCGTGCCGAATGCTATCCTTATGCTGGCAATTCGGGTAAGTACTATGTTCAGTACCACGAACATCGCCATGTAGGTAATTTTTTTAGCGCTCATTTTCATGAAATCGGTGTCCTCCTTAAAAAAATTGGCTTTTGTCATCAATCCCCAGTGCTTTAAGCCCATTTTCAAACGCCATCTTGTATATCTCTTTTTCGTAAATACCGCATTTTTTGAGATGCCTTACTTCATCGAAAAAGCCCTGAACATGATGTACTCCTGAGGAACCCGAATCACTTCCTACTGCTACTTTCACCCCCAAACTTAATGCCCTTTTTACTGCCTTCAAGTGTTCATCAAAAATTCTCTGGATGACTTTTATCTGTTTGCTATAAAGCCTGCGAAATCTGTCGTTTTCCAGAATATTTCCAAGAGGCGCAAGAGTCGGCACCCATATCACATCTCTTTCGGCCATTAGATGTAATTCTTCTTCCGTCACAAAATACCCGTGCTCTATCGTATCGGCACCTGCTTCTACGGCCATTCTGACTCCCAAAGCTGAATTTGCATGAATCATTACGGGCAGACCTTTTTCTTTGGCAGATTGTACAATGTACGTCAGTTCCTGCTTTGAAAAAGCAATCTCTCCGACTTTTCCGTAGCAATCAAAGTCTACAAGGCCCGTTAAAATCACCTTTAAATGGTCGGCTCTTACCTTCAATATTTCGGCAAATACGTTTTTAAAGTCATCTATTCCGCTTACCGGCTTCCCCAAAAAAGTCCCGTATTTCCCTTTTTTGTAAATCGCCCACCCCGGCGACTTGTAGATTATCCCAAGGGAAGTTGCAATATCTCTTGCGACTCGTGAAATCCCGAGGTTATCGCCACCGTCGCGAAGTATTAAAATATTTTTCTTTTTGTATAAATTTAAGATATCTTTTATCGGTTCGTAGTTTTTCTCCAATATCAAGCGACGCCATTTTTTCGAATCCTTCCCGTCTAAGGATACGTGTATGTGACAATCTACGAACATCGAATCATCCCAATTTTGCCGCATCTTTAGCAGGCCCAAGGAGCCCCTTTCTGTAAGCATTTACGTACTTCCTGCAGAATTTATCACGCCCTGCTATAGCTTCGGCTGCAAAAAGGGCCGTCATTACATCTCTGTTGCACGGGTCCATGATTGCAGAATCCATTCCGGCAAATACCGCAACTGTCAAGAACGCCTGATTGATGGCCTTCCTGTAAGGCAATCCGAAGGAAACATTGCTAAGACCCGATGTGACCTTTACGGTTGGAAACATCTTCTTTATGCCTTCCAGTGCCACCACGAATTTGTGCACCGCCTGGTTGTCGGTGGCTAACGCTATAACCAACGGGTCGATGTGTATTCTATCGGGACTTATATCGTATTTTTGAGCTTTCTCGACCAGAATTCTGGCTATACTTATTCTTTTTTCCACGTCGGCGGGGATACCATCGTTATCGCAGGTAAGTCCGATCACCTGCCATTCGGTTCCCTGTATCAGCGGGTATATTATTTCGCATTTATTCCTCTCTTCGGACACCGAATTTATAATCCCTGGCTTTTTGGCGTATTTGAACACCTTTTCGATGGTCCTGGGGTTCGGACTGTCAATGCAAAGCGGTTTTTCGACAGCGTCCTGCACTATTTCCATAAGCCATATCAAAGTTTCTTCTTCCTGTTCCGGAGAAGTTCCCGCACACACGTCGATATAGTCCGCACCAGCCTCGGCCTGTTTTATGGCCAGATCGCGAATGAACGCTTCATCCTTTTCTTCGATAGCCTTTTGGACTCGCGGGATTGTCCCGTTGATTTTTTCTCCAATTATTATCATCTGGCTTCCCCCTTTAAAACAGATTTTAGCCTCATTCCTTGAAATATCTTGTATATACATGTATGTGTTCTATATTATAGGTTAACATATTTTAAAATTTTTGTCAATGTTGTTCATTTTTAAATGTTATGTAAATAAAAAAAGATACTTTATGTTTCTACACCATTTTTATATTTTTCATTTAATAAACTGTCCGAAAAATAAGATTCGGCGTACAGCTTACAATAATCACCCCTGTAATATGTTATTCCCAATCCTATCGGCCTTTCCTCCCTATCGTAAAGTTTTTGCTCTACCACCATGAGCGGGAGGTCGCTGTATATATTGAGATATCTTTTGATTTCCTCGTCCGGCATCTGCGTGTAGATAATCAATTCTTTCTTTATAGCAAAAAGCGACATCTTCTTTGCAACCATTTCTGGAAAAGTCGCGTATTGAATTTCTTTCTCCACGATGGGCATTCCCTTGCAATACGGCAGGTATTTCACATCATAGGCTACCGGTTCCCCTTCGGTAAAAAACAGCCTCCTTATCAGGATTATCTTTTTGTTTTTTGTAACCTGCAGGCTGTTTATCAGCCTTTGATTTGGCAGCGTAATGCTTACCTCCAGGAGCTTGGTTTTATCAACGCTGTTTATGAGATTTTTCATTTCGTTGTAGTAAAGGGTATAAGAGTTGTTGTCAGGTTCCCGGACGAAACTACCTTTTCCCGGGATGGAGTAAATGTACCCTTCGCTGGCAAGTAAAGCCAACCCCCTTCTTACCGTCATACGGCTGGCTTTGTATGTCTTACACAAGGTGTTTTCCGAGTAAATGGGATCTCCGGGTTTTAATTCTCCCCTGTTTATTTTTTCTTTTATGTCCTGAGCAATTTTTAAATATATCGGCAGTCGCATGGCACATCTCCCCGTATGTCATTTTGATTTCAAAAGCCGCTTGCATATCTTTACCCCTTCTGAAGCGTCATTGGTAAAACTGTCGGCACCTATATATTCGCACGCTTCCCTGGTGATATGGTTTCCCCCCAAAATAATTTTAACGCTGTTTCTAACTCCAGCCTGCACCAGGGCTTCAACCACATCCTTCATTGATTCCACCGTGGATGTAAGGATTCCGCTAAGTCCAACGATGTCGGGCTTATACTTAATTACGCTTTTCACAAAAGCATCCTCCGGCACATCCACTCCCAGGTCTATAACTTCAAAGCCATTTACTTCCATCAAACCCTTAAAAATGTCCTTCCCGATGTCGTGCAGGTCACCCTTTACCGTTCCCACTACTATTTTCCCTTCTATCTCGTCGCTTTTCCTTTGAAACTGCGCTTTTACTTCTTCTAGTTCGAGAACCTCCTTAAAAATGAGTCCGGCCATTATCAAATCGGCGATAAAATATTTTTGCTCCTCGTATAACTTGCCTACCCTTTTCACACCCTCTTTAATAAGGTCGAGCAAAAAGAGCGGGTCCATTCCGGATTTCAAGGCCTTGCTTGCAAGCTTTATAACCTTTTCCTCATCCAGTTCTTCAACGGCCTTTATTATCAGATCATTTAAAGTTATGACATTCTTCATAAAATCCCTGGTCATCTAAACTGTGCAAAACAGCACAAGTTTAGAAGGCTGGGCTATTTATATTCCGCCCTTTCAGAGAGTGCTCATTCCCAGCAGGCGGTATTT
>JASUSP010000083.1 GCA_030446005.1 Tepidanaerobacteraceae bacterium
TATTAGGTCGTTGCTTGATGTATTTACCCAGAAGGCCTGGGGTTGTTTCATTGAGATATAATTTATAACGCTCCAGGGGTTGTATATGCCCTTTACGTTGCCGAAGAAGTAGCCGTCATACCATTCCTTTATTTCTTCGTATCTATCCTCCATGTTAAAGTCGGAGAGCATTTTTTTTACTTCGTCGCCGGTAAAGCCGAAGTAATTGGAGTAGAAGTTGTCGAGGATGGTGTAAACCACCAGGTTGTTTAGGCCCGAAAATATATCTTCTTTGGCAACTCTGTATACTCCGGTCAGGAGTCCTTTGAAGAGGGAGGTGTTTCCTTTGAGGGCGGCGGTGAGCATGCCCCTCATGAAGTCCACAACCTGGTCGTAGTATCCGTTTACGTATCCGCTTTCTATGGGCACATCGTATTCGTCTATGAGAAGGATTACTTTTTTGCCCCAGTGGGTTTCGAGATAGTATGTTAGATTATAAAGGCTTTCCCTGTAGTCTGCTGATTCACCCTGTTTTTCCAATATTTTGATTATGTATTTTTTGTGATGTTCCTTTAGTTTTTCAGATTCCAGGAGATAACAGTGTTTATCGTATTCTTTTGCTATTACACTTTTTAATACTTCGTAAGTTTCTTTCCACGAATTTGTCTTGGCGTCTTTAAATGTTATGTGTACGACGGGATATTTATTCATATGTTTCAAAGCAATGGGGTCCTTTTCTATTTTTAGCCCTTTGAAGAGATACGAGTAATCCTTTTCGTTGGAGAAGAAGTATTTGATCATGGAAAAGTTGAGGCTTTTGCCGAACCGTCTAGGGCGGGTGATTAGTATGACATTTGCACCGTCGCGCAAGAGGTCGCCTATGAGCCCTGTTTTATCGATGTAGTAGTAGTTGCCTTCTATAATGTCCTTGAAGTCATCTATTCCTGATGGCAAAAGCAAGATATCACCCCTGTAAGTCGGGATAAGATTAAGAATATTATATCAGAAGTTTGCCGGGAAAATTCAACTTCTTTTTTTCAAAAACTAAGCGGCCCCAATCTGACAACCTTAGAACGCTTTGTGATATAATAACTAAGGGTACCTGATGCAGGAAATTAACGACAACTTTTTGAACTGGACAGAAACGACAAATGCCCCTGCGGCAGCGGCAAAAAATACAAAAAGTGCTGTATGGATAGAGTAGAGGGGCAAAAGCGGAGGATACTAAAGGCAATAGGAGAAGGTCTTGCAGCCCAAGGGATGGCTGCGGTCCATGTGCTTTCTGTAATGCTGGGTTTAGATTTCGGAAATCAGATGCCTGAAGCCGAATATCTGGCAAAGCTGATGAGACAAGTATGGAAAGAAGAGGAAGACGAGAGCTTAGAGGAGTATATGGAGGCATTTCAGGAACTTCTTCGGCAAAAGCCCGGGTTAAAGCTTGTGAGAATTCCTGGGGACTTGCTGGTAGATGAAAAGTTAGAAGATGAAGAATCAGTGAAATCCCTGAGAAAGCAAGTTTGCAGCAGAACTTTTATCGAGCCTCTACTTCTGCAGATTGCAAAATCTATAAAAAGCGA
Source organism: Tepidanaerobacteraceae bacterium (assembly GCA_030446005.1). Taxonomy (GTDB): domain Bacteria; phylum Bacillota; class Thermosediminibacteria; order Thermosediminibacterales; family Thermosediminibacteraceae; genus Fervidicola. The sequence continues at coordinate 1,557 of JASUSP010000083.1, forward strand.
AGAGTATTCTGAAAAAGAATTAAAAACTCTTCTCTGGGCAATAAGTATTGCAGCTGATGAGAATTTTGCCGAGGTTTTTATAGAGCCCGTTTTTAATGCCTCGATGGAAGAAATTATAGAGGCGCGGAAAAAAGTGAAGGAGTGGTACGAAGAACACAGATTCAATTATGAATTTGATAATAAAGAGCTCATACAGAAAATTAAGGAGTTAGTTCAGGAGTGCCCCAATTTCGGCTGTTATATGGGAGAGATTCTGGGAGCGAAATTTAGAGATGAAGTGAAAGCACTGATTGAAGAAGTTGAAAAGATTGACATACCTCTTTTTGCAATCTATTCAGGGCTTGTAGAATTCTATATCAAACTTGCTGAAAAAATGGAGGAAACGGGTAGCATATTGGATTTACAAGCGTTAAAGGATTACGTTTCAAATATATTGTGGGAAGGCAACAGGAGTGAGTATTTTCTCGAAGGAGTCCAGAGATGGTTAGCAAAAGAAATGTTGCATGCAATAGAACGTGCAATGTCTTCTGATGATAAAACAGAAAAAAAGCGAGGAGAAGATACATACAAGAAGATAGCTGATCTTGCTGTTTTTCTCTTATGGCCGTATACTCCTTTCCAGTTAGATTCGCTTGGGAAAATATATGCCAGCCTTATATTGAATTTTTCAAAAAATATACCTCGCAGGATGGATGACAGCGATGAGGTTTTAAATGATATTTCAGAGCTTTTTGAAAAGGAATTTGTAGAAAAATATGTGAAATACCTCGAAGATAAGGGGTTAAAAAAAGCTGCTGGATATGTCAGTGGCTGTTTTTACAGGATACAGCAGATATTGAACGAAAAGGGCGATGAATTTAAAGTCAAAGTGCGCGAAGCAACAAGAGTTTACATTTGTAAGTAGTGGTTTTACAATTGGGAGGTTTTCGCTGTGCAGGATAAGATAAACTACAAAAAAGCAGCCGTCGTAGTAATGGTGATAACCCTTCTTAGCAAAATCACCGGCTTTTTGCGGGAAATAGTCCTCGGGAGCACCTACGGTGCGACTTACATCACCGACGCCTACCTGGTTTCACAGACTATACCCCAGGTGCTCTTTGCGACAGTGACCGCGGCTTTAGCCACCACCTACATACCCCTTTATTCGAAGATTAAGATTGGCGAAGGCGAAGAAGAGGCGGTCAAATTTACGAATAAAGTAGTAAATGCGGTGCTCTTTGCAAGTGCGATTGTCACATTGCTCGGCCTGATTTTTACAAGGCCGATAGTTTCGTTTATCGCCATGGGCTTCGAGGGCGAAACTTTAAGACTTGCGGTTTCTTTTACCAGGATAGCCTTCCCGATGGTATTGTTCATAGGCCTGAGCAATATTTTTCAGGGCTTTTTGCAGTCTAACGGTGAATTTGCAATTCCGGCGTTCATAGGGATACCGTACAACTTCATTTTGATATTTGCGATGATTTTTTAGGCAGCGCAAGGCCTTACGGACTCGTGATTGCCACGCTTTTAGGGGCCCTCTCGCAGCTTTTGATACTTTTATTCGGGGCAGCCAAAAAAGGATACAGGTTTGAAAAAATCTTCGTCCTTAATGACCCGGACCTGATAAAAGTAGCGTCTCTCTCCGTCCCCGTCATGATGGGGACGGCGGTGCAGCAGCTCAACACTACGATAGACAGGATGCTGGCATCAAGCCTTCCGGAAGGCAGCATCTCGGCTTTAAATTTTGCAAACAGGCTGAACGGCTTTGTCTACGGCCTATTCAGCATGTCCATCTCGGTGGTGATATATCCCCTTCTTTCCCGGCTCAAGGCAGAGGAGGACCTGGCAGGTTTCAAGGACATGCTCGTTAGATCATTAAATGTCATTATGCTCATCATCCTCCCTATAACTGCTGGAGCTCTGGTATTAAGTTTCCCGATAGTTTCCTTGCTTTTCGAAAGGGGAGAGTTTACAAGAAGGGCGACGGTTATGACGGCGTCGGCGCTGGTGTACTATTCGCTCGGAATGGTGTTTTACGGAGCGAGGGACGTATTGAATAGAGCCTTTTATTCGCTTCAGGATACCAGGACGCCGATGGTGAACGGCATGATGACCGTGGCGTTCAACATAGCGATGAACCTTATACTGGTAAGGCAGATGGGGCACAGCGGCCTTGCCCTGGCGACGAGCCTGTCGGCGGCTTTGACCACGGCGCTTCTTATTTTTAACCTCAGGAAGAAGTTAGGGGGGCTAGGGGGCAAAAGGCTTGCCGGGGTTTTCGCAAAAAGTGCCCTTTCGTCGGCAGCGATGGGGCTTTTGGTGCTTTTGCTATATAGAAATCTTGCCGGTTATATTGAAAGTGCGGGGAAATTATTGAGTCTTGTGGCATTGGGGCTCATGATTGCCTTTGGCGCGTTATTTTATTTTGCGCTGATTTATCTTTTAAAAGTGGAAGAGGCAAGGTTGCTTTTTTCTACATTCAACAATTTGATGAGCAGTATTTTTAAATGATATAATCAACAAAAAAGGAGTTTGGAGTATTGAAGAGCAGGTGAAAAGAGTGTATAAGAAATTGCCGATTGGTATCCAGAGTTAAAAAAAAACAACTGCGAAAGGAGAGAATACGCCAATGCAACTGGTGCTTCGCGCTGCTCAGCTCATTGATGGAACCGGCCGCGAGCCGGTAACTGACGCCACTCTGGTCATCGAAGATGGAGCTATCAAAGCCGTAGGCGGACGGGAAGTAACTTATGCCCCAGACGCGAAAGTACTGGAGTTACCCGGATGCACTATCCTCCCCGGCTTCATCGATGCCCACGTCCACCTTACCATGCCACCGGTAGGAGATCCGATCAAGGTCATCATGTCCGAGTCGGACGCCACCACCGCCCTCAGGGCGGCCGTTCACGCCAAAAAGACCCTAGAAAGCGGAGTCACCACCGTGCGCGACATGGGCGGCAAAAACTATGTGGACCTGGCCCTGCGCGATGCCATCGCCGGCGGGATGATTCTGGGGCCGCGGATGCTCGCCGCCGGCCGCCCTGTGGTCATGACCGGCGGGCACGGCTGGCCGATGGCCCGCGAAGCCGACGGACCAGATGAGGTGAGGAAGGCCGTGCGCGAGCAGCTTAAAGCTGGGGCCGACGTAATTAAGCTCATGGCTACAGGTGGGGTTATGACTCCTGGCGTCGAGCCCGGTTCGCCGCAGCTTACTTTTGAAGAACTCAAGGCCGGCGTGGAAGAAGCGGGTAAAGCCGGCCGCCGCACCGCCAGCCACGCTCAAGGCACCACAGGCATCAAAAACGCCGTCCTCGCCGGAGTCACTTCCATTGAGCACGGCATCTTCCTTACAGATGAAATTATTGAGCTCATGCTAGAGCGCGGCACATACCTGGTACCTACTCTGGTGGCACCCTACTGGATCGTCAAGAAAGGGCGAGCGGCCGGTATACCCGACTACGCTGTGAAAAAATCGGAAGACGTCATCGAAGCCCACCTCGCCAGCTTTAGAAAGGCACTGGCCGCCGGTGTCAAGATCGCTTTCGGCACCGATGCCGGCACCCCCTTCAACGAGCACGGGGCCAACACCTTCGAGCTAGAACTTATGGTGGAAAACGGCATGAGCCCAATGCAGGCCCTGGAAGCCGCAACACGCGTCAGCGCCGAGCTCCTCGGCATTGCCGACAAGGTTGGTACCCTGGAGCCGGGTAAGCTAGCCGACGTGGTCGTAGTCGCCGGCAATCCCCTTGAGGATATTAAAGCTGTACGCGAAATACGGCTGGTCGTTAAAGAAGGTCAAGTTGTCAAGGAAAACTAATTTAAGAGATTTTGGATTGCGAGTAAGGGCAGAGTAGGGGCTCTGCCCTTTTAATTATTTGCATAAAAGTTTACATTTGTGGTATAATATGAGAAAATACTACTAACTCTAGAGTAAGTAACTTATAAGTTAGTAACTTGTGAGTTAGTAATTTGGGAGGAAAACATTATGTTTGTCGGCAGGGAATACGAACTTGGTACATTAAATAAACTTTATGCTGAAGACAGATTTCATTTTGTTGTTATGTACGGAAGAAGGCGTGTGGGAAAGACGACACTGTTGATGGAATTCTGTAAAAACAAGCCGTCTATATTTTTTGTCGCTGAAGAATACAATGATAAAATCGCTCTTGAGTCTTTTTCAGATAAGATATTGTCCTATTTTGGACTTAGCGGATTAGTGAGTAGATTCGAGTCGTGGGAAAAGGCGTTTCTATTTTTAGCAAAGCAGGCAAGGGACAAACGGCTGGTTGTTGTGATCGATGAATTCCCTTATATCGTAAATTCTAATAAAAGCATTCCATCGATTTTGCAAAACCTAATAGACCACTATCTAAAGGATACAAAGCTTTTTTTAATTGTTTGCGGTTCTTCCATGAGTTTTATTGAAAAAGAAGTTTTGAGCTATAAAAGTCCGCTTTATGGAAGAAGAACAGCTCAGCTTGTAATAGAGCCATTTAATTTTTTTGATGCTAAAAAATTTTTTCCTGATTACGATTTTGAAAATCAAGTTATTGCATATGGAGTTTTGGGAGGGGTTCCTCAATATTTGAATAACTTTGACAATACAAAAGACGTATATGAAAATAT
>JASUSP010000084.1 GCA_030446005.1 Tepidanaerobacteraceae bacterium
TGATGCCATATATCTCCTTGACTTTTTGCATACTTAGTAACATTCAACCTCACCTAATCAAAATTATGCCTTTTTGCACTATTATTTTCAACTGTTGTGACCTCCTCCCTCTTAAAATCTCCGCTTTTGCCTCCGGTTTTTTCAACAAGCTGGATATTTTTTATCACCATGCTTTTATCCACCGCCTTGCACATATCGTAAATGGCAAGGCACGCAGCCGATACCGCCGTAAGGGCCTCCATTTCAACGCCCGTTTTTCCTATGGAGCGTACGACGGCCTGAACGGCCACCGCATTTTTGTCCTCCAAAATCCGAAAGTCCATCTCCACCCCGGTAAGATTTATATTGTGGCACATGGGGACTATTTCCGGCGTTCTCTTGGCCGCCATTATGCCCGCTACCTGCGCCACCGAAAGCACGTCGCCCTTCTTCATCCGGCCCTCTTTTATCATTTGCAGGGTTTCCGGCTTCATTACAATGTATCCTTTTGCAACGGCGGTGCGCACCGTATCGGGTTTTTCGCTCACATCCACCATTTTGGGCCTTCCGCTTTCATCTATGTGGGTAAGCTCCATTTTCATCCCCCTATCTGGCACATGGTCCTTTTTGTTTTTCCAAAAGGCACCACGTTCATTTTATGCCCCGCCGGTTTTTTGGCGAGGGCTTCGATGAAAATCCCCCTCAGTTCTTCATCGGCAGCCCCCCTCCTCAACAGCGTCTTTACGTCTATCTCGTCTTCCGAATCGAGGCAGGGCTTCAGCTTTCCGTCGGCAGTAAGCCTTACCCGGTTGCACCGGGCACAAAAGTGATGGCTGATGGGCGAAATAAAGCCCACGTATCCCTTTGCCCCGGATATTCTGAAATACGCGGCGGGCCCTTCACCTTTTTCTTCGTATTTTACCGGTTCAAGCTTCATCCCCAGAAGGCGGGCTATGCGGTCCTGAGGTACCAATTCCATTCCCTCTTTTGCCGCTTCGCCCACCGGCATGAGTTCTATAAACCGGACGGTCAGCGGATAATCTATGGTGAGCTTTGCAAAGTCGGCCACTTCGTCGTCGTTAAACCCCTTCACCACCACGCAGTTTATTTTAATGGGGGAAAGGTCGTTTTCTAGAGCCGCTTTTATTCCATCGAGCACGTCCTTTAAGTTCCCGACCCGGGTCATCCGCCGGAACTTTTCGGGATTTAAACTGTCGAGGCTTATATTGACCCTGTCAAGACCAGCTTTTTTTAAATCCGCCGCGAGCCCCGAAAGCAGAGAACCGTTGGTGGTCATCGAAATATCCTTTATTTCCGGAATCTGCCGCACCATCCTTACAAATTCCACTATGCCCTTTCGCACCAGCGGCTCGCCGCCGGTTATCCTCACCGCCGATATACCGAGAGGCGCTATCACTTTCAAAAAGCGCGCAATTTCTTCAAAGCGCAGGATGTCGCCGCATCTTTTCGGCAAAATGCCCTTTTCGGGCATGCAGTAAATGCACCTTAAGTTGCATCGGTCTGTGACCGAAACCCTTATATAATTTATCTCTCTTCCGAAACGGTCCTTCACCTAATCGCCTCCAATCAGTTCCCCGGTCATGGACGTGTCGTATCCTCCCAGGGATTCGATTTTTTTCTTAAATTCATCGGACCTTAAGATTTTCAATATCTTCTGCATTAAATCCGTATGATAAAATTCTTCGGGAATCGCTATGTCGTACCTCTCCGGCGCCACCGGTATGAAATCCAGGTCAAAAGCCCTGGCAGCCGCCATAATCCCGAGGCCCGCATCGGCCCCGCCCCCGGCGACCGCAGCCGCCACAGCAAGGTGCGTATACTCCTCTTTGCCGTAACCTTTGATGCGGCCGGGGTCGATGCCGAGCTCCCTGAGCTTGAGGTCAAGGAGGATTCTCGTTCCCGCTCCCTTTTGACGGTTTACGAAAGTGATATCTTCTCGCACCAGGTCTTCAATGCCCCTTACGCCCTTGGGGTTGCCCTTTCGCACCATCAGCCCCTGCTGGCGGTAGGCCAAATTGACCAGAAAAACCCTGCGATTGGGCAGGTACTTTTTTATATAGGGGACGTTGTACTCCCCGGTTTCGGGGTCCAAAAGGTGAATGCCGGCCATGTGGGCCTCTCCCCGCATCAAGGCCATTATGCCTCCCATGCTTCCCACGTGGGCTGAAGAAAGGGTGATTTCCGGATACCGGCGCTTTACTTCGTTGGCCAGGATATCGATGGTAACATCGTGGCTTCCAATCATTAACACTGCGTTTTCTATCTCGTCCCTGCTTTTTAAAAGCTCTACCTCCACATATTCTCCCTCCTCTATGCCTTCTTTAGATTCAGGTATCCTGACCATGCCGTCGGCCCTGACAACCGACATTATAACTCCGGCACCTCTAGCAAGGGGCGACGCTATGTATTCGCTACCCATCCTGCCCACCTTTACCCTCAAAAACTCCAAAGTCCCTATCGAGGAAACCACCCGTCGCGAGAGCCTGGCCTTTATCTTTTCCCTGCCCGGCACCGGCAGGCCCTGCATCCGGTAAAGCACCTGTTTTACGAAAAGCTCCATGGCAAGGTAGGCGGATACCGGATACCCGGGTACGCCTATCACGGGCTTCCCCGCGATATGCCCCAGCACCACGGGCTTTCCGGGCTTGATGGCGACACCGTGAACGGAGAGCTTCCCAAGTGACTTTATACAGCTTGACGTGTAGTCCTCCGTCCCCGCCGAAGAACCGGCGTTTATCAGCACCACGTCGGCAAGTTCCACGGCCTTTTGGACGCTTTGTCTTATGAGCTCGAAATCGTCCTTTACCTTTTCCATCACTATTGCCTTTCCGCCCCATTCCTCCACAAGCCCTGCGAGCATCGCGGAATTGGACTCAATTATGTCGCCGGGTTTCAAGGGCGTTTCGGGGTCTACCAGCTCGCTGCCGGTCGGGATTATGGCGACTTTCGGCTTTTTCCTCACCTTTACGGCGGTATGACCGGCGGCAAGTACTGCACTCAAATCCTGCGGGCGGAGCCTGTGGTTTTCCGGCACGATAAGCTCCGTTGCCGCCAAATCTTCGCCGATGCTCCTCACGTTGTCCCAGGGCGAGCAGGGCGATACTATTTCGACCTCTCCACCTCCCAGAGGATGCACTTCCTCTATCATAATCACCGCATCGCATCCGGAAGGTAAGGGGTCGCCGGTATCAACGGGCCAGAAATTCACCCCTTCTTTCAGCCTTACGGGATTTTTTTCGGAAGCGCCGAAGGTGTCCCTCGCGCTAACCGCTATCCCGTCCATGGCGGAGGCGTTGTAGTGGGGCGAAGAAATCCGGGCGAAAACCGGCTCGGATGTGACGCGCCCCAGAGCCTCCCTTACATCTACCACCTCCGCACCTGTTGGCTTTAAGGCCCCCGCTTCTTCAAGCTCCTTAAAGTATTTTTCCAAAGCTTCGCCTAAAGCCGGATTGTCCAGGTAAACTTCCCTTTCCTTCAACAGCATCTCCTCCTTCAATAAAGCTCCACATCCACGTAATCCCCTTCCTTTACGCCGAGTTTTTCCGGCGCAATCCTCGCAAGGCCGTGGGATTCCACCATGGTGGAAATAAGACCGGATTTGCCCAGAACCGGCACAGCCCAGAGCTCGCCTTCCCTTTGCTCAAGTCTTACCCGGATGAAGTCCTCCCTTCCCGCCGCTGACGAAATGTTGCGGGCGATTTTCGCTTTAACTTTTAATCCGCCGTAATCTTCCGGCCTTCCCAGAAACCAGGAAATGATGGGCCTTACCACCTGCTCGAAGATGACCATGGCGGATACCGGGTGTCCGGGAAGTCCCACCACTGGTTTTCCCTCCACCACCGCGATTATCGTCGGCTTCCCGGGCTTCACCGCAAGGCCGTGGGCGATCACGCCGGGCTTTCCCAAACTTTCTAAAACCTTCACCGTATGGTCCCTGGTTCCGACTGAACTTCCGCCGGAAATCACGACGAGGTCGCTTATTTTCAGGGCTTCCGACACCGCCTTTTTTATTTCGTCGAAATCGTCCCGCACAATACCGAATACTTCAGGTATTCCCCCCCATTTCAATACCAGGCCCGCAACCGAGAAACTGTTCATATCGCGAATCTCGCCCTCTCTTATTTCGGCACCGGGGGGTTTTATCTCGTCACCGGTGGAAATCACTGAAACTTTCGGTGAAACTGCCACCTTCACTTTTTGAAAGCCCATGCCTGCCAGCGCCGCCAGGTCCTGGGGCCTTAAGGTGTGCCCTTTTTTGAGCACCGGGTCTCCCTTTTTCACATCCTCTCCCTTCAGGATGACGTTTTCTCCCGGGGCGACGGGCCTTTCCACCAAAAGGGTTCCGTCCTCAAGGGGTTGTGTATATTCAAGCATAACGACCGCATCGGAACCCTCCGGCAGCATCCCTCCAGTGGAAATCCTGGCGGCTTCCCCCGCTTTTAAAGCAAAATCCGGCCTTTGCCCCATTTTTATTTCCGCTACCACTTTAAGCATAGCGGGCAGCGATTCGCCGGCGCCAAACGTATCGCTGGATATAACCGCATAGCCGTCGACGGTAGAACGGTTAAACGGCGGGATGTCTTCGGGCGAATAGACGTCCTCCGCCAGCACCCGGTTAAGCGCATCTAACAGCTCTACTTCTTCGCTTCTCGCCCGAACACTTATTAAATTTTCTTTTAGGACTTTTAAGGCTTCATCGATCTTCAAGGCCTCAAAAAGCTGCATGCGACGATTCTCCTTTAATTTCAAAAATGTCTTTTTATTTTAATATGTTCTATACAGACTCCTGCAATTCCTCCCTGCATCAAAATTTTTTCTTGCAAAAAAGGAATGCGAGCGTTTTTGTGGAACATAAAGAATTTATGAATGGAGGGTCATAACAGTTGAAGATAGTAATGCAAAAGGGTATGATTTCGATTAGATGACAATAGACATTATTAAGTGTGCAAAAGACAAAAGACATATACGGCATTAGTAAGAGGCCTTATAGCGATAGTAACGGATAATGAGGGGCGAAAAAGTATGGTAACAATTCAGACAAAGCTGGTTTTTGATAGCAGCGAAGATGAGCAGGAAGTATTAGACCTTATGAGAAGATGGTCATCCTGTATGAGATATGCATATAACAGGCTTTTAGAAGGATATAGCAGAAATGAACTCAAAAGAGAACTACAAGGGATTTTCAATTTAAATTCGAGGTATGTAGATGATGCGATAATGAAGGCAAAAAGCGTTTTACAGTCCTGCAAAGAAAGAAAAGAAAATCCAAGCAAGGTTATTTTCGGTGGCAGGAGTTTGTTTGAAAAGCTCAAGAAACGGCACATAAATGGAAATGCATATAAGAAGCTGCAACATGAGTGGCAAGAAAGAAGGAAAGGCAATCTTTACTCGAGAGGAGACAAGAGCAAGAAAGGGAACTTGAATACACGGATCGAGATAGATGAAAATGGTGCTGTACTTAGAATAAACGTAGGTGAAAGAAAATATGTATATGCAAGGATACAAGCAGGATGGAAGAAAGGGAAGAGCCGTGAGGGATTACTGCAAGCAATACGCACTTGTGGACAGCCATATTCCGTCGAGCTAAAACTCAAAAACGGAAAGGTATATGCTTACTTTACGATTGAAGAAAACTTCGCGGAAGTTGCAGTAACAAAAGAAAATGGGGTTATAGGTATAGACGTCAACGCATATCCGAACCATATAGCGTGGGCAGAAACAGATGAGAACGGGCAATTAGCAGGACACGGCAAAATTCCGATGCCCGAACTTGTAAGCGGCAATTCAAATAAGAGGGAATATTACAGATGGCAGTATGCCCATGAGGTAGTGAGGCTAGCAGAAGAAAAGGAAAAAGCAATAGCAATCGAAAGATTGGACATAAGAGACAAAGGGAAAAGAGGAGACTTTTCGGGGAGGAAATCGAGGAGGATAAGGCACAGCTTTAGCTACAGGTCGCTTCTGGAGAAAATCAAGGTTTTAGCGAAGAGGAAGGGTATACAAGTCATAGAGGTTAATCCCGCCTATACATCTGTGATAGGGATGTTGAAGTATGCACCGCAGTATATGATAAGCAAGGACGTGGCAGCAGCGTATGTTATAGCAAGAAGAGGG
>JASUSP010000020.1 GCA_030446005.1 Tepidanaerobacteraceae bacterium
TTACTCTATAAAATATTTCTACATGGAAGCGCCTTGTACCTTCTATCGGAAGGAATTTTTTTAGTTCCAAAAAGTACCAATTTATATCATAACCTCAGATACTATAAATAAAATGTTGACATTTTATACGCGGAAGAATATAATGGAATTGAGATACCCCCATAGGGTATATATTTGGGGGAAATTAGGAGGGGATAAGATATGCCGGAAGCTGTAAAGAAAGCAACATTAAATATAAAAGGAATGACCTGCGCCTCCTGCGCCGCCCGCATTGAAAAAGGCCTTTCGAAAATGGCCGGAATTCAGGAAGTAAATGTAAACTTTGCAGCTGAAAAGGTCAGCATCACTTACGATCCTAAAGAGGTTTCAGCGCTGGATTTTGTCCAAAAAATAAGGGATCTCGGTTATGACATCTTGGCAGACAAGGTGGAGCTGGGGCTAAAAAATATGAGCTGCGCTTCCTGCGCCGCCCGCATAGAAAAGGCACTATCCCGGGCTCCGGGAGTTTTAAAAGCTTCGGTGAATTTCGCCTCTGAGACCGCCACGGTAGAGTATTTGAGCAGTTTAATCGATGTGAAAACCCTCATCAAAGTTATCCGGGACATAGGCTACGATGCTTATGAAAAGACCGAAATGGATGTGGACAGGGAAAAACGGGAAAGAGAGAGGGAAATCCGGACTCTGGGCAGGTTGGTGGTAATTTCAGCCATCCTCACCGCGCCACTGGTGCTGTCGATGATTTACAGGGTTATGGGCTGGTATGGAGGTATCCTTGACAATCCGTGGTTTCAGATAGGGCTTGCCACCCCGGTGCAGTTTGTAATCGGCTACAGGTATTACCGGGGGGCTTACCATACTCTGAAGAACGGGTCGGCCAATATGGATGTGCTGATTGCCATGGGCACCACCGCCGCGTATTTTTACAGTCTTTATAACGTTTTTGCCCTTCCGATGGAAATGATTCACAACTACCTTTACTTTGAAGCATCGGCGGTTATCATTACTCTCATTACCCTGGGCAAGTATCTGGAGGCCGTAGCTAAAGGCAGAACGTCGGAAGCCATCAGAAAATTACTGGGACTTCAGGCCAAGACTGCCCGGGTGATAAGAAACGGCGAAGAAATGGAGGTACCTGTGGAGCAGGTAGAAGTGGGGGACATCGTGGTGGTCAGGCCCGGTGAGAAGATACCAGTGGACGGTGTCATCATTGAAGGTTATTCTTCGGTGGATGAATCCATGCTCACGGGGGAAAGCATCCCCGTGGAGAAGAGAGTAGGGGACGAAGTAATAGGTGCTACCATCAATAAGACGGGCACTTTCAAGTTCAAAGCCACCAAAGTCGGTAAGGATACTGTACTTGCGCAGATCGTGAAACTGGTAGAGGAAGCCCAGGGGTCGAAGGCGCCGATTCAAAAGCTGGCCGACCAGATATCGGGGGTTTTCGTCCCTGTGGTCATCGCCATTGCGCTCATAACTTTTGCGGTCTGGTATTTTGCATTTGGCAACTTTACCGCAGGCCTCATAAACGCCGTAGCGGTGCTGGTAATAGCGTGTCCGTGCGCCCTGGGGCTTGCCACACCTACCTCGGTAATGGTAGGAACTGGCAAAGGTGCCGAGTACGGCGTGCTTATCAAGGGCGGTGAACACCTGGAGAGAGCGCACCGGATCAAAGCTATCGTGCTCGACAAGACTGGAACCATTACTAAAGGAAAACCGGAGGTTACCGATATTATTCCGACCGGCAATTTAAGGGAAGAGGAAATCTTAAGTTTTGCGGCTATAGCAGAAAAAAATTCCGAACATCCTCTGGGTGAAGCTATTGTAAATAAAGCTAAAGAAAAAGGGTTTGAACTTCCCGATCCTGAAAATTTCGAGGCCATACCTGGCCACGGCATATATGCGAAAATCAAAGGTAGGGAAGTGTACCTTGGTAACCGCAGACTCATGAAGGCAAAAAATATTTCCACGGAAAGTGTAGAAGATCTGCTGACGAAGCTTGAAAATGAAGGTAAAACTGCGATGATTATGGCTATTGACGGGACTCTTGAAGGTATTGTGGCTGTAGCCGATACTGTAAAGGAAAATTCCAAAGAAGCCATCGACGAGCTAAAGAAAATGGGTATCGAAGTCTGGATGATAACCGGAGACAACGAGCGCACCGCCAGGGCCATAGCCCGGCAGGTTGGAATAGATAAAGTCATGGCCGAAGTACTTCCGGAGCATAAGGCCGAAGAAGTGGAAAAGCTGAAGAAACAGGGCAAAATTACCGCAATGGTTGGAGATGGCATCAATGATGCACCGGCGCTGGCGGCAGCCGACGTCGGAATAGCCATCGGCACCGGCACCGACGTGGCTATCGAGACGGCAGATATAACGCTCATGAGCGGAGACCTGAAGGGGATTGTAACTGCCATAAAACTCAGCCGCGCCACCATGAGGAACATAAAGCAAAACTTATTCTGGGCGTTCATCTATAACACCCTTGGTATTCCGTTTGCTGCCCTCGGATATTTAAGCCCCGCAATAGCAGGAGCCGCCATGGCATTCAGTTCGGTTTCCGTGGTGACCAACGCTCTGAGGCTGAAAAAATTTAAACCCTGAAATTAAACCTAAATGCTGGTAAGACCTTTCGCGGAGCTTCTTAAAAATGACATTATCATAAGGAGGTGTTACAATGGCGGGATGGATAAGCAGGTTTCTGGAGAATTTAGCTAAAGCCAGTGAAAGAGAATTCGCCGGTAGGAAGATGGATTGCTGTGAGTTACATCGAACTCAGGAAAAACGCCCGGTGCATAATAACACGGCGTATAATAATAAGAATAAAAAATGATTCATTATATCGGAGCTGTAAGTTATAAATTTATTTTCGGCGTGTCAAAGAGCCTCTTTTGACCAATCTTTTTAGTGTGCCTGTCATTCAACCCACCCTATTGAAGAGATCAATGGTCTATACATTGATAATCCTAACATGATAAAATGGGAACGGGAGGTTTCAATATGAACAATAAATTCGTTTCTCAATTACTTTTCGAGTTGGCCATGAACATAGGTTTTGCATGGGTGGTTTTCGGGATTATGGGGAAAAACCCCTTAACTTACATTATTATCGTGGGAATTACAACTACGGTTATCAAACTGGTCTTAGGGGACCTTTTTGTGTTGCCGAAATACGGTAACACGGTAGCTTCGGTGGGGGACGGCATTTTTGGGGTACTGACGGCGCTGGTTATGGACCAACTGGTGCTGGAATTTACAACAAGCCCCCTGACTCTCTTGGTTTACGGTTTACTGATAATGAGATAAGTATTAAAAAAATGACCTCTTTTTAGCAAAAGAGGTCATTCTATATACAAGTGAGTGTTAGTAAAAAATGTGCTTATGCTCATAGTGTTCCTTAACCAGCATTAATGCTTCGCCGAATCTCTGGAAGTGGACTACTTCCCTTTCCCTGAGGAAGGAGAGCGTTGCAATAACCCCGTCGTCGTCGGTGAGGGAGATAAGGTGTTCGTATGTTGTGCGGGCTTTCTGTTCGGCAGCCATGTTTTCGTGGAGGTCGGTTATTGGATCTCCCGTAGCCTGGATATAGGCGGCGGTCCATGGCACTCCGGCGGCGTCATGGGGATAAAGGGCTTTGTCGTGCTGTGCAAAATGGTCCCCCAGGCCGGCCTCTCTCAACTGCTCGGGTGTGGCGTCTTCGGTAAGTTTATATATGAGCGTACCTATAATTTCCCAGTGAGCCATCTCCTCGGTTCCGATGTCGGTAAGGAGGGCCTTAGCCTGGGGTATCGGCATCGTATATCGCTGGGTGAGGTATCTCACCGCGGCGGAAAGTTCGCTGTCAGGGCCGCCGTACTGGGCGAAGAGGAATTTTGCCATGGCTAAATCGCAGCGCCTCACGTTGGCAGGGTACTGCAGTTTTTTCTCGTAAAACCACATTTTTGCCACCTCCTGCTCAATATTGGATTTCCCAGGGCCACGGGTCGTTGATGTAGCGATAGGGATAGGGAGATTCGGAGTCGAGTCTAAGCGGCCCGTATCTATCTTCAAAAGCTTTTCTGAGCTGATTTAATCTGCTTACGAGTCGGTTGTGGTCTTCTAATGCTCTCCTGTCGCCCGGGTGGGTATCCAAAAACAGGGCAAGTTCATAAACACCAAATTCCAGTGCCTGGATTTCCTTGAGCATCTCCACCATTGATCTGTAATCATGCATCCCACTTCACCTCGCAATAACGCTGATTATTGTGGGTTCCTGTGAACGGGCCGGTACGGCCTGTATAATTCGGGGAAAATGGTTCCGTACATCAGAGCGTTTTTCAGGTCGAAAGTTTCGCCGTAAGTTTGAATCGGAATATAAACCTCTGCAAGCCTCATTCCACCTTGATACCCCTTGGGCATATTTTCTGCTCTGGTCATTTATTATTACCTCCTAAGGGAGTTTTTTCGATTTTGTATTGTTTCGGTATTATACTATGAACGTTTTACACTTTCCGTTACTAAAAAGCGTTAAAGCCGTGCCTTAAGGCACGGCTTTAACATTTCGGTTTATAACCACCAGTCTCCCATAAGCAGGAGTATCAGTATCAAAAATACTATAAAAGCCTGGCGGTCGCGGCGATCACGGCCATCGAAGAAACCGCCTCCGGCTATTTCTCCCATTTATATCCCTCCTTGCCTTGATTTTCAATACCATTATATGTGGGCGATGTTGCAGAGGTTACAGAAAGCGATTATAAGAGCTGGGCTTTTTATAAATACTATTATTCAGGAGATTTTTTATCTTTGTATCGCTGAGTTTGAAAGGGGTTTAAAGACCGTGAAAAAAAGTACAGGCATCCAGCTTGCCCTTTTAAGCCTTGTTCCTTTTATAATGGTTCTGGGTAATTCCATGTTGATTCCGGTGCTGCCGAGGATAAAAGAAAGCCTTCGCATCAGTCAGTTTTGGGTGAGTCTTCTCATAACGGCCTTTTCGATACCGGCTGGGCTTGTGATTCCTCTGGCTGGTATGCTGTCGGACCAAATAGGGAGAAAGAAGGTAATGGCTCCGGCGCTCATCATATACGGTATGGGAGGGGTGGTGGCCGGATTAAGTTCGGTTTTTTCAGAGAATCCTTATTGGGGGATTCTTGCAGGAAGGATGATTCAGGGAATTGGCGCAGGCGGCACGTACCAGCTGGCCATGGCGGTAGTGGGGGACACTTTTTCTTCCGAAGAGAGGAGCAAGGCCTTGGGACTCTTAGAAGCCTCTAACGGCCTGGGCAAAGTTGTAAGCCCCATCCTGGGGGCCGGCC
Source organism: Tepidanaerobacteraceae bacterium (assembly GCA_030446005.1). Lineage (GTDB taxonomy): Bacteria > Bacillota > Thermosediminibacteria > Thermosediminibacterales > Thermosediminibacteraceae > Fervidicola. The sequence goes on from JASUSP010000020.1 coordinate 5,289, forward strand.
TTGCGATGATTGCATGGTTCTTTCCTTTTTTCGCATACGGTATCCTTGCCATACCGGTGGGTATAATCCTTTATTTTTTTATCGATGAAAAGGAGGAATTTAAAAAACAATCCATAAAAGACTATATTCGGGCGATAAAGGCTATTTTCAAAAGAAAAGCGGCAGGTTTGCTCAGCAGTTTTTTTGATGGAATGACGGCGCTATTTTCGCTTTTTGGCATCCTTTCCCTTTACTCGGACATACTTGAAAAAAATTACCACCTTTTTGGTCTTAAAAAAGGGCTTATTATTTCTGGACCCGTTTTTGCAATGGCTTTGCTTTCATTTATACTGGGCATACTTCTTGAGAAATGGAAGAATAAAGGGTTAAAAATATTTATACTTGCAGGACTCGCACTGTTAGCTTCAGGCCATCTTATGTTTTCGCTGGTGGAGGAATTCTGGATGCTTTTTATTTCCGTCTTGATTCTCGGAATAGGAGTAGGCCTTATAATGACACCGGTAAATGCTCTGGTGACCGGTTCCTGCAGCGTAAAACGCAGGGGCATCATAACCTGCCTTTACGGCAGTTTGAGGTTCTTCGGGGTGGCTGTGGCACCCCCTGTATATGCCTTCTCCGAAAGATACGGGATCAAGACGGTAGTTCTAGCTGCAGGCGCTATCAGCCTTGTAGCTTTCGTTTTTACGGGAATTTTTGTGGTACCCAAGAAAATACTTTCCAGTTAATAAAAAAAAGAGGGATGAATCCCTCTTTTTTTGAAGTATTCACTCGGCAGGGAAGAGTCCCTCTACGCTCAAATAACGTTCTCCTGTATCCGGAAGTACCGTTACTACCAGGTTGCCGGGTCTTAAATTCCGGGCCACTTTCCGGGCTGCAAAAACCGCAGCGCCGGCGGAAATACCGGCCAGGATTCCCTCTTTTGTTGAAAGTTCGTGGGTGGTTTCGAAGGCCTCTTCGTTGGTGACGGTTATAATTTCATCTACCAGGTCGAGGTCCAATACTTTCGGTATAAATCCAGCGCCAATGCCCTGGATTTTGTGGATACCGGGTTTGCCGCCGGACAGTACCGGGGACGATGCCGGTTCTACCGCCACTATTTTTAGTTTGGGAATTTCTTTCTTTAATACCCGGGCAACGCCAGTTATCGTGCCTCCGGTGCCTACCCCTGCTACGAAAGCGTCGAGGTTACCTGCGGTTTGCTCTAGTATTTCTAATGCCGTAGTTTTTTCGTGGATTTCCGGATTGGCCGGATTCTCGAATTGCTGGGGCATGAAGGAGTCCTTGATTTCCCTTGTTAGTTCCAAGGCCTTTTCTACCGCTCCCTTCATGCCCAATTCCGGAGGAGTTAGGACAAATTCCGCGCCGTAGGCCTTCAAAAGCCTGCGCCTCTCAATGCTCATTGAGGCCGGCATCACTAGTATCAACCGGTAGCCCCTGACGGCGCATACCATGGCAAGGCCGATGCCCGTATTGCCGCTGGTGGGTTCCACTATGGTAGAGCCGGGTTTTAAGATCCCCTTTTTTTCGGCATCTAATATCATATTGTAGGCTATTCGGTCCTTCACGCTCCCCCCGGGGTTGAAGGATTCGAGCTTTGCTGCGATGGTGGCGCCGCCTTCGGGTGATAGCTTTGAAAGTCTTACCATAGGAGTGCTTCCTATAAGGTCGAGAATAGAATCATATATGCGTTTTCTACGTTCCACAAGTTCTCATCCTCTCCATTTCCTATAAATATTTAGGTATTTTCGCATACGAAATCATAATTTCCGCTCAGGTCTTTTATAGAGGGATTTTCGCCGCAGGCAGGGCATTTTTCATTTTTCGAAAGAACGGGGGTCATAAAGTTAAATTCCAGAGAATCGAAGATTAATAACCGTCCAGACAAAAGCTTTCCGCAGCCTCCGAAAATTTTTAAGGCTTCTGCGGCTTCCAGCGTTCCCATGACCCCGGGTACGGGTCCTAGCACTCCCGCTTCCGCGCAAGAAGGAGCGGCGGCAGCCTGCGGCATCTTCGGAAAAACGCACCTGTAACACGGGCTTTTTCCCGGTAAAATGGTCATGGCAATTCCTTCAAACCGCAAAACGGCAGCTTCGGCGAGAGGCTTTCCGGCAAGGACGCAGGCGTCATTTAAAAGGTAGCGGGTAGGGAGGTTATCGACGCCATCGACTATGATGTCGTAATCCTTTATTATCTCTAGGGCGTTATCCTTGCTGAACCGCATGTGGTATTTTACAATATCGATTCCGGAATTTATTTTTTTCAAAAACGTTTCCGCGGATTCTACTTTCGGCATTCCTATGCGGGAAGTGGAATGAAGAATTTGTCTGTTCAGGTTGCTTATTTCCACGGTATCGCCGTCCACAAGTCCGATATTTTTCACCCCTGCTAAAGCTAGAGATAAAGCCGCTGGCGAGCCGAGTCCGCCGCTGCCGACTATGAGGACCTTCAAAGCGGAAAGGTCTTTGTCCTTCAGCGGGTCTTGTATAGCGATATCTTCTACGACCTCACTGTCTTTGCCGAATTTAAACTCCATATCGAGGAGGTTGTAGTAAAGTGGGTTTTCCAGCACCTTTCCTAGGTTCAAACATATTTTTATCGCCTCTATGGCTGAAAGTGTCCCCGCAAAGAAGCGGGAAAATACAAGACCCGGAGAGTTATCGGATGGACCATCCTTTTTTTGCGAAAAGGCGACCTTTGTTCTTTCAGTGCTCATTATCGTCCTTATGTATCCATCCCAGGGCCGAATTAAGGTTAAGACTTTAGGTACTCCTTTGTAGTGCCCCGATTCCTCATATTCGTCCGCAAAAACTGCAAAGTCGATTTTTTCCTGGTTTGGCAAATTGGGGATATCGTTGAAAAACTCGATTTTGAAGTCCGGATTTAGGTCTTGCAGGCTTGACTTTAAGTCGGAAAAATCTTCTTTTTTCTTCAAAATCACGTATAGTTGCCCTATGCCTGATGCGGCAAGGTAGAAAACCAGCGGAAGGATATCTTCAGCGGAGCCGGCGACGACAATACCTTTCGACTCAAGCAGCTTTTTTTGTCCGGGGCCGCTGATTTCAGGCATAATAATATGCCTCATGTACCTTGTTATTTGTTCCTTAGGGAGGACCACAGCACCACCCCTTACAATAATTCCGGGTAAACTGATAAAATTATTATATTTTAATTATATAGTTCGGTTCATATAATGTCAAACAAAATGAGAACCTATTTGCTAGGTTCTCGGGTAAATCGCTAATTATTCAAAAACTTTGAAAAGATTTTCGCTATAATTTTTTCTCAGCGAAAAGGAAATGAAAGATGCGAAAAGGGCTTTGAAAATGTCTCCAGGGATAAATGGCAGTGTCCCTGCAGTTAATGCGGCGGTCATATCCATGCCGGTTACGAATGCCAGGTATAAGGTTCCCAGGGTATCAACGACGATAATACCGCCTAATATGTTAGAAAATAATAGTCTCGTAAAAGTTAGATTTCCTTTTTTGAGCAAAAAAGCTATTATGTACGCCGCAATGGGCCAGCTCATTATATATCCGCCGGTAGGACCTAACAGTACTCCAAAACCGGCGGGGCCTAGGGCGAAAACGGGCAACCCTGCCACTCTCATAAGTATATACACTACCATGCTTAAGAAAGCCGTTTTGGGTGGTAAAAGACTTCCCGCTAGCATAACCGCTAGTGTCTGCAATGTTATTGGGACGGGACTGAAAGGAAGAGGAATCCTTATGTAGCCAAAAACTGCTGTCAATGAAGCAAAGAGTGAACAAAAAACTATATCCTTTGTTGAAAGCCTTTGATTCATACGGGCGTAACTCCTTTCTTAGTTCTTTTTATGGAAATTTTAATATAAGTTATAAAAAATGTCAACTAATAAACTAGATAAAGTTGACAAATTTAACACATATCATTTCTGTTAAAAATTAATAAAATAAGGTAAAATAAAAAGAGGATTTTAAAAAACTCAAAGGGGGAATGAAAATGCCTCGCTGCTGCAGCGGTTCAGGGAGGTCGGACATAACTCTGAAGGTTTCGGGCATGTCCTGCATGCACTGCAAACACGCCGTCGAATCGGCGGTCAAGGCCCTGCCCGGAATAGAGAAAGTGGAAGCAAAGGTTGAGGAAGGAAAAGTGGATGTCTCTTTTGACCCTTCTAAAGTTTCCCTTGAACAAATTACGTCCGCCATTGAGGATGCAGGATACGATGTGGAAAGGTAATTGATGGATTAGATTTTATGCTCCTTTCGGGGCATAAAATCTTTTTTTATTGCTTTTGAAAACTAGGGGTATTTTCCACTTGTCTTGTTTAGAATAAATATGGTACACTATAAATAATGTAAAGGAAGGCGGTTTTTATGCTGACCAAAGGCGATAAGATTTTAATCGCAACGGTGATTTTGCTTGCCTTTGCAATTTTTACGGGATTTCAAATTTACGGCTTCACCGGCGGGAAAACCTATGCCGTTATAGAAATAAATGGAAAAGAATATCAAAAGATTGCTCTCGGAGAAGATGGTCCGAAGCTGCAGTTAAAGTTACCGGGGGCTATCGGTGAAGTTGTGCTTGAAATTGACAGAGACCGGGTGAGGGTGGTTTCTTCGGACTGCCCTGACAAGGATTGCATACGTCAGGGATGGGTGTCTCGTCCGGGACAAACCCTCGTGTGTCTCCCCAACAGAGTTGTTGTGAAGATAGAAAACGACAAATCCACGGGTGATTTAGATGGCGTGAGCTTTTAAGCTTGGGATTTAGAGGATGATGGTTATGGCTAAAAGCAAAAAATTAGTATATCTGTCGTTGCTGGTAGCCGGAGGTGTTGCCCTTCACATGGTAGAAAGCATGATACCCGTCCCATTTCCCGTGCCCGGCGCAAAGCTTGGTCTTGCTAATATTATTTCTTTGCTGGCGATAGTTCTTTACGGAACTAGAGAAGGATTGCAGGTGAATATTTTGCGGTGCCTCATTGGTTCGCTCTTAGGAGGTTCAATGTCAAGCCTGATTTACAGCCTTTCGGGAGCGGTATCAAGTACTCTGGTTATGGGTATAGCCGTTAAGTACTTCGAAAATGTTTTCAGCCTGGTCGGTGTTAGCATACTGGGGAGCATAACCCATAATTTTGCCCAGGTGACGGTGGCAAGCGTCATACTTTCCACCTTTGGGCTATATTCCTACCTGCCTTTTTTAATGTTGGTGGGACTCTTCACAGGGGTCTTTACCGGCCTTGCGGCAAATTTCGTAAAAGACAAGCTTTCCGTCAGTCTCAGCCTTATGGAAACGGTAGACAGGAGGAGATGAGCCGTTAGTGTATAGCAGGTTTCGTCCCAGGTTAATTTTAGCTTCAGCTTCTCCGAGAAGGCGGGACTTGTTAAAGCAGGTTGGGCTTGATTTTGAAATTATCCCGAGTTTAGTTGATGAAACTGTGCCACCCGGAGTTACACCGGATATCGCTGCAGTGAGACTCGCCGAAAAGAAAGCTATCGATGTGGCGCATCGTTCGAAGGATGGTATCGTAATAGCCGCCGATACCATCGTTGCTTTGGATGATAGCATTTTAGGAAAACCGAAGGATGAAGAGGAAGCAAGGAAGATGCTCGAAAGCCTCAGCGGCAGGTGGCACCGGGTTTTTACGGGCATTGCAGTAGTCGACTGTTCCTCATTGGAAAAAGTTACGGATTGTGAACAGAGCCGGGTAAAGTTTAAAAAGCTTTCGTCGAGTGAAATAGAAAATTATATAAAAACCGGTGAACCCATGGACAAAGCTGGAGCTTACGGAATTCAGGGAAAAGGGGCATTACTTGTAGAGAAAATAGAAGGATGCTATTATAATATCGTGGGACTGCCGCTTTTTAGGTTGAGCCTTGCGCTTTCGCATTTTGACGTAAAAATTCTTTGACCGGGAGGATATTTCGTGTCATCATTGAAGATTAAAGACCTGCCTCGAGAGGTAAGGCCCCGAGAACGCCTACAAAAATACGGAGCCGCTGCGCTGAGCGATGCGGAACTTATTGCCCTCCTGATAAGAACCGGCACCAGAGCCGAATCGGCCTTAGTGCTGGCTCAAAGGGTTTTAAAGGGCGACGGCGGAAAAGCGGGGCTGGAATTTGTGGCTGGGGCCAGCATCGAAGAGTTATCGAAAATTAAGGGAATCGGCCTTGCGAAAGCAGTACAGATTAAAGCAGCGGTCGAGCTTGGGCGCAGGATTTCATCCTGTTACAGGGAGGATGAGATAGTAATATCCTCGCCGGCTGACGTGAAAAAATTATTAATGGAAGAGATGCGTTTTTTGGATAAGGAGCATTTCAGAATAGTCTTGCTCAATGTAAAAAACCGCGTCATATCGGTGGAAAATATTTCGATAGGTAGCCTTAATTCATCTATCGTTCATCCGAGGGAAGTGTTCAAGCCTGCCATTAAAAGGAGCAGTGCAGCCATAATATTGGTGCACAACCATCCGAGCGGCGACCCTACGCCGAGCAGGGAGGATGTGGAAATAACGCGCAGGCTGGTGGAGTCGGGCAGAATCCTGGGGATAGACGTGTTGGACCACATAATTTTCGGCAATCCGGATTACCTGAGTTTCAAAGAAAAGGGACTTCTTTAAAAAGAAAAAATTCAACCAATACTGGAAAGGAGTAGCCGTAAATGTTTGGACTTTTCAAAGCTCTTTCGAAAGATATAGGAATAGACCTTGGCACGGCCAACACACTCGTGCATGTGAAGGGAAAGGGGATAGTGCTTAGAGAGCCGTCGGTGGTTGCTATTCAGCGGGATACGGGAGCTATTTTGGCGGTAGGCGAAGAGGCAAAACACATGATAGGTAGAACCCCCGGAAACATAGTGGCCATACGCCCGCTGAAAGACGGCGTAATTGCTGATTTCGATATAACCCAGGCGATGCTGAAGCATTTCATCTCGAAAGCCTTAAAGACAAGGAGCTTCGTGAAACCCCGCGTGGTGGTCGGTATACCTTCCGGCGTTACCGAAGTGGAAAAAAGGGCTGTCATAGACGCAACGCTTCAAGCGGGAGCCCGGGAAGCGTATCTCATTGAAGAACCCATGGCGGCAGCCATAGGAGCGGGCCTCGAGGTGCAGGAGCCCACAGGCAATATGGTAGTGGACATCGGCGGCGGCACCACCGAAGTTGCCATCATATCTTTAGGGGGCATTGTAACCAGCAAGTCCATCCGCGTGGGCGGAGACGAGATGGATGAAGCAATAGTAAACTACATCAAAAAAGAATACAACCTCATGATAGGTGAGCGAACCGCGGAAGAAATCAAAATAACAATTGGGTCTGCTTTTCCCAAACCCAAAGAAGAGACCATGGAAGTAAGGGGAAGGGACTTGGTGACGGGCCTTCCAAAGACGATAAAGGTGAACTCCGAGGAGATAAGGGAGGCCCTGGCGGAACCGGTAAATAGCATTTTAGATGCAATAAAAGTCACGCTTGAAAAGAGTCCTCCCGAGCTTGCCGCCGACATAATGGACCGTGGAATTGTCATGACAGGCGGCGGTGCGCTGCTGTACGGCCTTGATAAGTTGGTAAACCACGAAACGGGAATGCCGGTTCATATAGCTGAAAATCCAATGGACTGTGTGGCACTCGGAACGGGAAAAGCCCTTGAGGAATTGGACCTTTTGAAGCGCGTGCAGGTCTTATCGAAAAAAGTTGTTTAAAGGGTGTGGTGCTTTTTGCTGCACCTTAGGCGATATAAAAAAGTTTTTTTTCTGATATTAATAGCGGCTGCCCTGAGCTTTACGGTAAATGTTACGGTGCACAACAGGTCTTTATTCGGTATGTTGGAGCATCCCGTGATTTTCGTGGTAAAACCCGTTCAGGAAGCCTTTTCCTGGATATCCCATAGGATAAGGGAGACCGTAAGTTCGGTTTCCCAGCTGTTTTACCTTAAAAGGGAAAACGAGACATTAAAAGAACAGGTAAACGAGCTTTTGGAATACAAACATAAATTTTTGGAATACAGTGAAGAAAATGCGAGGCTGCGAAGGATGCTGGACTTCAAGGAAAAAAATACCCAGTACAATATGGTGGCGGCTGAAGTAATAGGGAGAGAACCCGGGAACTGGTTTAACGTAATAATCATCAATAAAGGCAGTAAAAACGGTATAACAGAAAATATGGCGGTTGTTACTGAAAGGGGTTTGGTAGGATATACGATAGACGTGGGGGATGATTGGGCTAAAGTGCTAATGCTATTGGACAACAGAATGTCGGTGAGCGCCATGATACAAAGGACGAGGGATAATGGCATTCTTAAAGGCAATATCGCACCGGCACCGCCCGGGTACGCTAAATTGGTTTTTTTGCCGGCCGACGCTCATATCGTGAAAGGGGATGTGGTTATATCTTCCGGTTTAGGGGGCATAGTTCCCAAGGGGATATTGATAGGCGAAGTAGTGGAAGTTAAAAAAGAATCGGATAATTTGACTCAGTACGCAATCGTAAAACCGGCTGTGGATTTCCAAAAGTTAGAAGAAGTTTTCGTCATCAAAAGTCAAAGGACCTTGCCGGGGGGTGAATAGCGGTTTGAGGTCGCTTGCCTATTTCGTGATTGCGGTTTTGCTGATGGTAGCCCAGTCCACCTTGGGAGCACTTTTTCAAATCGGTACTATAAAACCCGATTTCGTATTAATATTGGTGCTTTGCGTTGCGTTAATTAAAGGTGAGAATATGGGAGCCATATACGGCCTTACAATAGGACTAGTCGAGGATATAGTTTACGGAAGTTTTCTCGGATTTAACGCGTTGATAAAATTCCTGACCGGCTATTTGATAGGTTACGGAACGAGAGATTTATTTAAAGGTCCCGTGGCATTGACCATGGGCTTTGTTTTCGTAGGGACGTTTCTTTATAATCTGATATTTTTGTTAACCTGCTGGGTCTTTGTTCCCGGATACGCTACTGGCCTTTTGCTGCCTAAAGCGGCGTCTTCGGCACTTTATAACGCGCTGATAGGCCCTTTCATGTACGGGGGCGTTATGAAGCTAGAAAAATTTCTAAATTTTTATTTTGAAGCAAAATATTAAGTCCAGGGGAGAATTACCGTGGATGTTAAGAAAATGGAGAAAAGATTACACATATTCACGTGGATAACGGTGGGGGTTTTCCTTTTTCTGAGCATAGGGCTTTTTATGCTCCAGATAGTCCACGGTGTGGAATACGAGAAACTTGCCCAGGAAAATCGAATCAGGATAGTGCCTGTTACGGCACCGAGAGGAGTTTTTAAAGACAGAAACGGGAAGGAACTGGTTAACAGCAGACCGAGCTACACTGTTTCTTACATGAACGTAAATTCAACCCCTGAAGAACAGGAAAGGGTATTCAAAGTATTGAGTGAGATTTTAAACATCCCCGAAATCACCCATGTGGTAAAAGAAAAGTACACTGTGGGTGAAAATGGAGAAATAGTTTTGGAAAAGCTCCCGCTACATGACGTAAACGGCGACGGAAAGGTGGATGCGGGCGACATTGAAGTGATTGACGAAAGAACACAGAAAGGCGTCGGCATAAAGAGCATCGAGGTCTCCACGGGCAAGGTAATTCTCGATGCCCCTAAAGATGCGACGGTGCTCGTTTCATACTCTTATCACACCCTGAAGAATAAAATAAGGGACCTGGGATATAAAAAGTACATGCCGGTCAGGCTAAAAACCAACGTCGACATGGTGACGGTAGCCCAAATAGAGGAAAGACGCCTTCCGGGCGTTTATATCGAAGTGGAGCCTATAAGGAATTATATTTACGGCAGCCTGGCAGCCCACGTCTTCGGATACGTCGGAGAAATAAATCAGGAAGAGCTGAAAGCCCTCAGGGATAAGGGATACCGGCCCGGGGATCTGGTGGGCAAGATGGGGCTGGAAAAGGTATTGGAGCCGTATTTAAAAGGCGAAGACGGAGGCAGGCAGGTGGAGGTAACGGCGACAGGAAAACCCATACGCACCCTCGGAGAAAAACCGGCGACTCCGGGGGCCACGGTTAATCTCACCATCGACCTGAAACTGCAGCAAGTGGCGGAAAAGGCCCTGGAGGGACAGCTTAAAAAGCTTCAGACGGACAAAAGAAAGCCACTGCCCAACGCCAAAAGAGGGGCCGTTGTGGTATTGAATGTCAAAACGGGGGAAGTGCTGGCCATGGCGAGTTACCCGAGCTTTGACCCCAATATGTTTGCCAGGGGGATAACCCAGAAGGAGTGGGAAAGCCTGGCCAACAACCCCTTGAGGCCCATGGTAAATATAGCTATATCGGAAGTATACCCCCCCGGTTCGGTTTTTAAAATGGTCACGGCCACGGCTGCCTTGGAGGAAAAGGTGACCGATGAAAATGAGAAGATTCGCGACCGGGGAGTATACTGGACGATAGCGCCGAAAAAGGACTGGAAGCCCGGCGGACACGGCATCGTAGATATGGTAAAGGCGATTGCCGAATCCTGCAACATTTATTTTTACGAAATGGGAAGAAGGCTTGGAATCGATACCATAGAAAAATACGCGAGGATGTACGGCCTGGGGAAGCCGACGGGCATAGAACTTCCCGGCGAAAAGGCGGGAAACGTGGCAAGCAGGGAGTACAAGCAAAAGGTTTTTAAGAGAGCAGAGGACAAGATATGGTATCCTGCCGAAACCCTGGATGCGGCGATAGGTCAGGGTTACCACCAATATACGCCGCTTCAAATAGCAACTTATGTTTCTGCAATTGCCAATGAGGGTTATTGGATGAAGCCTTACCTTGTGAAAAGCATTGTGGACGCAAAAGGAAACGTGATTTATGAGAGAAAACCCGAGGTTGCTGGCAAAGTTCAGGTATCCAAGAAAACTTTTGAAATCATTAAAAGAGGTATGAGGGGGGTTGTGCTGCCGGGAGGAACGGCTTACTCGGTTTTTGCCGATTTCCCCGTCACGCTCGGAGCGAAAACCGGAACGGCCCAGTGGGACGTAAAAAAGACGCCGCACGGCTGGTTTGTGGCTTTCGCACCCTTTGAAGACCCCGAGGTGGCGGTGGTGGTGTTCATAGAGCAGGCCGGGTCTGGAGGAGCTACCGGGGGTCCAGTGGCAAAAGCCATATTGAGCGCCTATTTTAATCTGGATTTGGATAATAACGTGGAAGGCGAGAATGCGGCTCATCGGGAAGTTATCGAATGATGAACCAGAATCTGTAAGATTCTGGTTTTTTTGTTTTAACAAGAAGGAATTGGCTTTTTTTTGAAGAATATTGTTAAAAGACGAAGCTGCGGAGGGAACTTCGGTGAGTCAAAAGATGGTAGTAATTAAAGGTACAAGGGATGGAATTTCAATAATCTTGCGCCGCCGTTCGGATTTCGAAACCATAAAAAACACCATCCTCGAAAAACTCCAAAAGGGAGGCGACTTTTTCAAAGGTGGCGAGGCGCGCCTCTTAGTCAAAGAAGGGCACATAAGCCAGGAAGAGATGGAACAGCTGGAAACGATGCTGAAGGAATACGGCTTAAATCTTAAGAAAGACCATCCGCTTTATACCATTTCTTTTCCGACTCCCCCGCTGCCGGAAACCCTAATTTTGAAAAAAACCCTGCGTTCGGGACAGAGGATTTCGTATGGCGGCAATGTGGTCATAATCGGCGACGTAAATCCGGGTGGCGAAGTAATAGCGAAAGGGGATATTCTGGTTTTTGGGGCGCTGCGGGGGATGGCCCATGCGGGAGCGGAAGGAGATGCAAACTCGATAGTAGCTGCGTACAGGTTGCAGCCTACTCAGCTCAGGATAGCCGGCGTGATTGCAAGGCCGCCGGAGGGGAAAAGCGCCGTTCCCCAGGTGCCGGAAGTGGCCCGTTTGAAAGACGGTGTCATAGAAATCGAACCTTATTATTTACTTTAAAGACGGTTTATGATTGACAGGAGGGGAAGCAATGGGTCAGGTAATTGTAATTACTTCTGGAAAAGGTGGTGTGGGGAAGACCACCACGACTGCCAACATAGGAACGGGTTTAGCTCTGTTAAAGCACAGGAAGGTAGTGATGATAGACGCCGACATCGGACTGAGGAATCTGGATGTGGTCATGGGATTGGAAAACCGCATAGTGTACGACCTGGTGGATGTGGTACAGGGAGTGTGCAGGCTAAAACAAGCTCTTATAAGAGACAAGCGCTTTGAAAACCTCTACCTTTTGCCTGCTGCCCAGACCAAGGACAAAACCGCTGTATCACCGGAGCAGATGAAAAATTTGTGCGGCCAGCTGAAGGAAGAATTTGATTATGTGCTGGTGGATTGTCCTGCAGGCATAGAGCAAGGTTTTAAAAACGCCATAGCTGGGGCTGACAGGGCCATTATCGTTACGACGCCGGAAGTCTCTGCTGTGCGCGACGCCGACAGGGTCATAGGCCTTCTTGAGGCTGCAGGATTTGAAGAGCCCCAGCTAATAATCAACCGCATAAGGCCCGATATGGTTAAACGCGGCGACATGATGGATATAGACGACATCATAGATATACTCGCTATTGACCTTTTGGGCGTCATTCCCGAAGACGAGCGGATTGTGATTTCCACCAACCGGGGTGAGCCTGCAGTGGCCGATGAAAGTTCAAAAGCAGGTCAAGCCTACCGAAATGTTACCCTCCGGTTGGAAGGGGAAAATGTACCCTTAATGTCCCTGGACGTGGAGCCGACTCTAATGGAAAGGATTAAAATGCTTTTCGGCCTGAGGGCAAAGAAATAAAGGGGGGCGTGACTGATGGATTTTCTGAGACTTTTTGGTAGGGAAGATGTGTCGAGCAAGGATATAGCAAAAGAAAGGTTGAGGCTGATTCTGGTGCACGACAGGGCTAACGTTTCGCCGCAATTCCTCGAAATGATAAAAAGCCAGATAATCAACATTATTTCAGATTACGTTGATATAGAAGAAGAGGGCCTGGAAATAAAGTTGACGAGGATGAAGAAAAACGAAGATGCGACCGTACCCGCTTTGGTTGCCAACATACCCATAAAGAGGATAAAACACGTTGCCCGTGCTTGAAAAGGAGGAAAACTTTTCGTAAATGAATCGGGAAGTTTTTGCCCTTGATATAGGCACCAGGACTGTCGTGGGGGTTGTTTTGTGCAAAAATGGGAGAGAATTTACTATAAAGGACTATGAGGTTTTGGAACACGAGACGAGAGCGATGTACGACGGACAAGTGCATGACGTGGAACTTGTGGCCGAAGGCGTGCGGCGGTTAAAAGAATCGCTCGAAAACAGGTTGGGTTATGATTTAAAAAAAGCGGCAGTGGCCGCAGCGGGAAGGACCTTGACCACGATAGAAACCAGGGCGGAAAAAAGGCTCTCTCCTTACAGGGAAATAGATGGCGACGATATAAGAAGCTTGACGGTTGAGGCTTTGGAAAAGGCTATTGAAGCGGTTTCCGGGAAAAGCGCAAAAGAAGGATTTATGGAGTATCATTGCGTGGGATACAGCGTAATTAAATGGTACTTAGAAGGTGAACCGATAGAAAATCTCCTGGGTCAGAAGGGAAGGAGCGCCGCAGTAGACATTGTGGCAACCTTTCTTCCGCGTTCGGTGGTCGAAGGCCTTATATCTGTTTTAAAAAGGTGCGGATTGGAATTAGAAAGCATAACCTTAGAGCCCATTGCTGCAAGCAGCATTGCGATCCCTCCTAGCATGAGGAAGCTCAATATCGCGCTGGTTGATATAGGGGCGGGTACCTCGGATATAGCCCTTTCGAAGGACGGGAGCATTTTCGCCTACGGGATGGTCCCTGCGGCGGGAGATGAAATTACGGAAAAAATATGCGAAGCGTTTCTTTTGGACTTTCAGGAAGGGGAAAGGGTAAAAAGGCAGCTTTTAAACAGTACCAGTATAGAGTTTACGGATGTGTTGGGGATTGAAAGGCGCGTAGAATCAAGACAAATCATGGAGGCCATAAGAGAAGCGGTTTGGGACCTTTCGACCCAAATAGCGGGGAAAATTCTCGAGCTCAACGGCAGGCCCCCGGCCGCAGTAATTTGTATAGGAGGAGGGAGTTTGTTGCCGGGGCTTCAGGAAGCTATCGCGGCAAACCTGGAGCTCCCAAAAGAAAGGGTAGGGGTAAAAAATTTGGAGTCCGTCCGCTTTGTTAAGGGGGGTGGAGCTGGCTTATCGGGGCCTTTTGCCATAACACCGGTGGGAATTGGGGTCAACTCGATAGAAGGGACGACCCTTTCCTTTGTCAAAGTTTGGGTAAACGGCGAAATGGTTCACGTGCTGGGGAAGGACGAGCCTACCGTTTTTCAGGTTTTAATGCAGGCCGGATATCCTTCTTCTCGCATTTTGGGCCTTCCCGGGCCGGCCCTGACTTTCGAGCTCAACGGAAAGCTAAGGGTAGTGCCCGGAAAACTTGGGATACCCGCCGTAATCAAAGTGGATGGACACTCGGCGGGCCTTGATGACCGAATAAAAGACGGTGCAAGAGTAGAAATCGAAGAAGCAAAGCCCGGAGCCCCCGGCAGGGCGCGGATAAAGGATTTTATAAAAGATGAGGACAGGATTTTTATATTCGTCAACGGCAGAAAAATTCCGGTAGAACCGCGCGTGTTCATCGATGGCAAAAGTGCCGGTTACGACGATGAGATACCCCCCGATTCGTCGGTGGAAATAAAAAAGCCTGACCTCATCGTGAACGATATTTTTAATATAATAGATTTCGATTTGGAAGGATTCAGAGGTTACTTGGACATAAAAGTAAACGGCCTGCCGGCGACTTTGACCACCGCGCTTGAGAACGGGGATTCGGTGGAGCTTTCGTGGAAAAATATACATGAATAACCGGCTGATAGATGGCTTTCAAGGATGGTTTAAGGTATGGTATAATGGAAGCAGATTCTCTGGGGGAGGCTCGTTATGGATCCGAGGCTTTTAAAAAATCTGGACTACAGGATTATAGTAGTAATAATGATGCTGGCAGCACTCAGCATATTGACCATCAGCAGCGCCACCCATGTGACTGCCCCCGGGGGAAGTTTCCATTATACCAAAATGCAATTCATATGGTTTCTCCTGGGACTTGTGGCGATGGCGTTTTTTATAGTGGTGGATTACCATACTATCGCAATGTTTTCCAACGCCATATATGTAGTCAATGCTATTCTGCTCGTAATCGTGCTGTTTCTGGGAAGAACGACGATGGGCGCTCAGCGGTGGATAGACATAGGACCTTTTAGCTTTCAACCTTCCGAATTCAGCAAGCTTGCAGTTATAATAACACTGGCGAGGTTTTTGGATAAAAAGAAGGTTGTCAGTTTAAAGGATCTAATTCAGGTATTCATCCACGTCGGAATACCAATGCTGCTCATAGTAAAACAGCCAGACCTGGGGACATCCCTGGTGTTGATAGCGATAATGTTCGGCATGATGTTCGTAGCAGGGGTCAGCACCAAACTGATATTGGGAACTGTGGCGGCAGGAGTGGCCGCATTCCCGGTAGTGTGGCATTTTCTGCACGATTACCAGAAAATGAGGCTCTTGATCTTTTTAAATCCCAACCTTGACCCCTTGGGATTCGGATACCACGTTATCCAGTCCAAGATTGCCATAGGTTCCGGCAGATTTCTGGGGAAGGGCCTTTTCAAAGGGACGCAGAACCAGCTGGATTTTATACCGGAGCAGCAGACCGACTTCATTTTTGCGGTGCTGGCGGAAGAGCTGGGATTTGTCGGCGGCATGCTTCTTTTATCGCTCTTTTTTACCCTGATATACCTTACGATTCAGATAGCTTTCAAATCGCGGGATAATCTCGGCACGTATATGGCTGCCGGTGTGGCGTCAATGTGGATTTTCCAGGTGATGGTAAACGTGGGCATGACGATGGGGCTCATGCCCGTAACGGGGATACCCCTTCCGTTCATGAGCTATGGCGGGAGTTCGTTTTTGATGAACATGATGGCTGTAGGCCTGGTACTGGGAATCGGGATGCGAAGGCAGAAGATTCTTTTTTGATGGCCAGGGGCTCAATTTTTCCC
Organism: Tepidanaerobacteraceae bacterium; assembly: GCA_030446005.1. Classification (GTDB taxonomy): domain Bacteria; phylum Bacillota; class Thermosediminibacteria; order Thermosediminibacterales; family Thermosediminibacteraceae; genus Fervidicola. The sequence continues at coordinate 21,270 of JASUSP010000020.1, forward strand.
TGGCTATTTGTTTTTGTTAGTGTAATAAACGAGCTTTGCCAGCCATAGATATATATCGAAGATTCATTGTGGAGGGGTAACCGATGAGGTGGCGAAGAGAACCCGATCCATATTCCCAGTATTATACAAGCTCGGATGAGAGGAACATAAACCTCTTTGTGACCCTTCAAAAGGTACTAATTTCTCTTGCCATATTGTGCGTAATGCTTTTTTTAAAAAAAATAGATTTTCCGCAGACCTCAGCAATACTCGCAAGGGTTCATCGGGTGATAACTTACGAAATGGACCTTGCAAAGCTTTTGGATGGAATAGAAACCCAGAAGCTAATAAGGGATATACCTGCCTTTAACACTGTTTTCAAAAAGGAAACTTCTTCGCTGCCTTCGAAGGGGCTTGTTGCTCCTTTGAACGGAAAGGTAACGTCGGGGTTTGGACGAAGATTTCATCCCCTCCTGAAAGTGGAACGGATGCATAACGGGATTGACATAGAGCAGGCCGAGGGTACGCCCGTTAAAGCTGCGGGTAATGGGACGGTGATACAGGCGGCGGAAGATGCCGAGCTCGGCCGGCTGGTTAAAATAAGGCACGAGGGCGATGTGGTGACGGTGTACGCCCACCTTAAGAACGTCTACGTAAAGACCGGCGACAAAGTAACTCAGGGCCAGATTATAGGCACGGTAGGGAAAACCGGGCTTGCCGAAAATCCTCACCTTCACTTTGAAATATGGGAAAAGGGAATGGCGGTAGACCCGGAAAAATGGTTGGAAATTCCCGAAAAGCCTTAGGGGGAGACCTATGGCCTTTTTAATTTCCGGGATAAAGTTAAAACTTCACTTTTTATTTATCGTAATTATTGTCGCTGGTTTTGCTGGGGGGCTTTATGAAGAGGTTGTAGCTGCCATTTTGGCGCTCTTGGTGCACGAAACTTCTCACGTTTTGGCTGCCCGTATGCTTGGCATAAAAGTGGATGAACTGGAACTTCTACCCTTCGGCGGCAGGATAAGTATAAAAGGATTTTATCAATATTCACGCGAAGGAGAAGTGATGGTCGTTCTTGCAGGCCCTGCGGGAAACTTGTTTTTGGCTGCCGTGCTCATATCCCTGACCTATCAAGGCCTTTTACCTTATGATAAGGCGTATCTTTTTATCAGGTACCAGCTGACCGTAGGACTTTTCAACCTTTTGCCGGCATTGCCGCTGGATGGCGGGAAGATATTCATGTTATGGCTGAGTCAGATGGTGAGTTTTATAAAAGCAGTGAGGGTGGCGGCAAGGATGGGAAAAGGTTTGGCATTTTTTTTATGGGCTCTATTTTTGGCTATGGCCGTTAAATCCAATTACAATCCGGTTTTGGCGGTGACGGGAATTTTTCTTTTTTGGGCGGCCAATGAGGAGGAAAAGCAGGCCCCACTTATGTTTATGAGCTACATGGCCCATAAAAAGGAAAATTTAGTCAATAAAGGGCTTTTACCGGTTCAAGCCATGGTTGCTTTTGTCAAAGTACCGGTAAAGCACGTCCTTTACCGTTTAAATCCTCAAAGTTTTTACCTCGTCTACGTTGTGGACAAAAGCTGCAAGTTAAAAAAGTGCTTGACCGAAACGGAAATATTTGACACTATTATAGAAAAAGGATTGGATATAAAGGTGGAAGACCTGTTATAATATAAAAGGCACAAAGCAACGAGGAGGATGCAAGCCTTGGAGATAGAAAATATTCTCGACGAAATTCTGCCAAAAGTTTCGAAACCCACAAGGTACGTAGGCAATGAATTAAACAGCGTGAAGAAGGACAAAAACGGGATCAAGGTCCATATTGCCCTGGCATTTCCAGACGTATACGAGGTAGGTATGTCCCATCTGGGGCTCAGGATTTTGTACCACCTTTTGAACGAACGAGAAGATGTCTACGCGGAAAGGGCATTTGCGCCGTGGGTGGATATGGAGGATATCTTGAGACAGAAGAAAATCCCCCTTTTTAGCCTGGAAAGCAAGACTCCCCTTTCGGAATTCGATATGATAGGTTTCTCCCTGCAGTATGAAATGAGTTACAGCAACTTGGTGAATATGCTGGAGCTTTCGGGAGTCCCCATTTTTTCATCGGAACGAAAGGATAACGATCCGATAGTAATCGCGGGAGGGCCGTGCGCGTACAATCCGGAGCCCCTTGCCGAAATCATCGACCTTTTCGTCATAGGGGAAGCGGAAGAGTCTATTTTAGAACTGGTTGACCTTTATATTAATTGGAAAGAAAACGCGGGGAAGAGAAGTGAGTTTTTGGAAAAAGCTACCCAAATTCCCGGCGTTTACGTGCCTTCCCTTTACCATGTGACATATAACGAAGACGGCACCGTAAGAGAAATCGTACCCAAAAAAGAGGGTGTTCCCGAAAGGGTGAAAAAGCGTTTTATAGAGGACCTCGATAACGTATATTATCCCACGAAACTGATAGTTCCTTATACGGACATTGTGCACGACAGGGCGGTGCTGGAGATTTTCAGAGGATGCACCAGAGGTTGCCGCTTTTGCCAGGCCGGAATGATATACAGGCCCGTTCGGGAAAAGTCAGTGGAGAAATTGGCAGACATTGCCCGGGAAATGATAGATGCTACGGGTTATGAAGAAATTTCCTTAGCTTCGCTTAGCACCAGCGATTACTCGGATTTGAAAAAGCTGGTAGAAATATTAACAGCCGAGTTCAAAGACCGCAGGGTCGGCCTTTCGCTGCCGTCGCTTCGCATTGATTCTTTTACATTGGATTTGGCCCGCAGGATAATGGAGATTAAAAAAAGCGGGCTTACCTTTGCTCCCGAAGCCGGTACCCAGAGACTTAGAGACGTCATTAACAAGGGCGTTACGGAAGAGGACTTGCTGAACTCGGTGAGGGGAGCTTTTGAGGCCGGCTGGAACTCGGTTAAACTTTATTTTATGATAGGACTTCCGACGGAAACTTACGAAGATTTAGAAGGAATCGTAGACCTCGCTCACAAAGTGGTGGATGTTTACCGCAAGGTCAAGGGCAGCGGCAAAGGCCTCAGGGTCACCGTGAGCACATCTACTTTTGTGCCGAAGCCCTTTACTCCTTTTCAGTGGGAGGCACAGATTCCTTTAGAAGAGATAAATGAGCGCCAGAAATTTTTAAAGAAAAAGCTTAAAAGTCCGCATATAATTTACAACTGGCACGACGGCCGTTTGAGCTTCCTGGAAGCCGTATTTTCCAGAGGTGACCGGAAGCTGAATGGAGTGCTCAAAAAAGCGAGGGAAAAGGGCTGCAGGTTTGACGGCTGGAGTGATATGTTCTCTTTTTCAAAGTGGATGGAGGCTTTCAGCGAAGCGGGTGTAGACCCCGGATTTTACGCCAACCGTCTGCGCCGTGAAGGGGAATTCTTCCCCTGGGAGGTCATCGACCCGGGGATTGATAAAAACTTCCTTTTGAGGGAATTGAAAAAAGCAAAAATGGCAGAGCCGACCCCCGACTGTCGGTTCGACAGGTGCCACGGGTGCGGGATAATCAAAATAAAAGGCGGGATTCGATGTGAAGTTAAGAATGAGGATTAGAAAAGGCCGGGAGGTAAAATACATATCCCAGCTAGACATGATGAGGGCGTTGGAGCGGGCCATGAGAAGAGCCAAACTACCCGTAAAATTTACGGAGGGATTTAACCCCCGGCCCAAAATGAGTTTTACCCCGGCCATACCGGTGGGGATTACCAGCGATGCGGAATACATGGATGTAGAATTCAAAGGAAAGCTTCCTTTGGAAGAAATTTATGACAGGTTAAACTCAACGCTCCCACCCGGGATTGACTTGTTAAAAGTAGGGGATGCCGAAGGCAAACTGCCCCTTTCATCGGTTAACAGGGCCCTTTATACGGTCGTTGTAGGCCTGGGAGGTGCTTCGAGAGAAGCCCTGGAAGAGGCAATCGGAAAAATCCTTTCTTCGACCGAGATAAAAGTAGTCAAAAAATCTAAAGGAAAAGAAAAAGAGGTAAATATTGCCCCCTGGATTTACGAAATAAAAGTAAATACCGCCGAAAACGATAGATTCACGCTCAAGATGGAACTTGCCGCGGGGCAGGATGCAAGTGTAACTCCGTTTATGGTGATTGATGCATTAAGGGAGTACGTCCCTTCTATTAATGTGCTGTGCGTTAATAAGGACGAGCTGTTTGTTTTCGACGGCGGGGAGAAAGTCTTTCCCCTTTAGGTTCCATAAGGGAGATGGAATGTCTATGAAAAAGGAGATAGTTGCTGATGTAGGCAAAGATGAGGTGATGGTGGGAATTTTGGAGGACGGAAAGCTGGTGGAATTTTTTGTTGAACGGAATGTAAAAGGGCACTTGGCTGGAAATATTTATAAGGGCAAAGTGGCTAACGTCCTTCCGGGTATGCAGGCCGCTTTTGTGGACATTGGCCTTGAAAAGAATGCCTTTTTATATGTGGGCGATGTAAACGTGGAATCGCTGGGTTATTTTGATGAACATTCGGTTGAGGATTTGGGGAAACTTTCGATACAAGAAATATTAAAGCCCGGACAGGAAATACTGGTGCAGGTAGTGAAGGAACCCATGGGATCGAAAGGAGCGAGGGTTTCCACCAACATAACGTTGGCCGGCAGGTACCTGGTCCTTATGCCAGGGCTTGATTATGTCGGAATATCAAGGCGAATAGAGAAAGAGGAAGAAAGGGTCCGTTTAAAAGCTTTAGCCGAGGAATTGCGCCCTTACCGCATGGGGGTTATAGTGAGAACAGCCGCAGAAGGAAGAGCAAAGGACGAAATAATGGCTGAAATGGATTACTTGAAGAACTTGTGGGATGAAATCCAGCGTGAAGGGCAAATGCCCGGAGCTCCCAGATTAATTTACAAGGATATGGACCTCATAGAGCGAATAGTGAGGGATGTATTCACACCCGAGGTAACATGCTTTTACATTAATACAAAAGAAGCTTTTGAAAGGGTAGTCAAAATAGTATCGATGATTGCTCCAGGTTTGAAAGAGAGGGTAAGCCTGTATAACGGCGGAGAAAGCATTTTCCAATATTTCGACATTACATCGGAAGTTGAGAAAGCCCTGCGGCGGAAGGTATGGCTCAAATCAGGTGGTTACATAGTTATAGACAGGACCGAAGCCCTGACGGCAATAGACGTTAATACTGGGAGATTCACCGGAAATAAGGACCTGGAGGATACGGTTTTGAAGACCAACCTCGAAGCCGCGAAGGAAATAGCAAGGCAGATAAGATTGAGGGATATCGGGGGTATTATCGTTATAGATTTCATAGATATGAATTCGCAGGAACATAGAAAAATGGTCCTCGACACCCTTGAGATGGAACTCAAAAAAGACAGAACCAGGACCCATATTCTCGGGATAACGTCCCTGGGCCTTGTGGAAATGACGAGGAAAAAGGTAAGACAAAGTCTCGATGAGGTTTTGGAAAGGGTATGCCCTTACTGTGACGGCAAGGGTAAAATAGGAATTTTAAAATAGCATTTGATATAGAGCCGTGCTCGCGCACGGCTTTAAGTATTTTTTCCCTTTTCTCCTCCGCCTTTAGTCTCTTTACTTTCTGCAGGCTGACCTTCGCTGGAAGAAAGGGTTTTTACGAGGTTTAAAAGCGCGGCAGGGTTTATCTTTTTGTCAGGGCTGTTTCCCAACATTGTAAGCAACGTCGATGCCATATCTTTTATGTCTGAAGAGCCGGTTTTCGAAGATGAAGTTTTTATGCCTGCTTTAAGGTCCTGAGAATTTAGGAAAGTCAGTATACCCAGAATGTTGCTTAAGGCCAGGAGACTTACCACCTCATTTATGTTACCGCCGCGCTTTCCCTGAATGACTTCCGCTACCATTTCCAGTAGGCTAAAATCTGACCTGGTGGTTTCTTCGGACATTCTTTCACCCCCCGTTAACTTAGTATATGATTTCCGTAAATAAAAAAGAATAAAAAAGGGCCCTTAAAGCCCTGAATAAAAAATTGCTTTTTCATTTATTCTTTTCTTTTTCTGCTAGCTTATTCAAAAGGTTTTCTAATTGTTTTGACTTTTCTGAGTATATTGCCGGTTCGATTTCGACGGTTTCCTCTTCTTTATCTTCCTTTTCTTCCGAGGGTGTAGCCACGATAGAAAGCAAAGCATTTAGAGCTTCAAGGTTTATTTTTTCTTCAGGATTTGACGGCCTGAAGACGTTGAGGACCGTAGAAAAAATTTCTATAACTTCCTGGCCTTTTGGGCTCAGAAAAGGTTTCAGTGCGCCTAAGAGCTTCAAATCGTCATCCGATACCGAAAGAAGCCTCATTTGTTTAATGCACCCCCTTTGGTATTTTTTTGATAAAACACCGGTGCTTCGAAGGATTTTACCAGGAGAATCAGTATTAAAAAAAGCAAATAGGGATTGTATGAGCTTTTTTTTCCGTTTTTTTCGGGTTTTTTCTCATATTGTTCGTGCTTATTGTCCTTTTTGTTTTCATCCATTGTTTCGCACCCACTTTTCATAAGATATTTCTAAAGTATTATATGTTTTTTTTGTTAAGGAAGTGAAGGAATAAAGGATGCCCGTATCACCAAAACTAAAAATGATAAGTTTACGGAGGTGATAAAGTGGACGGATTTGTAAAAAAAGTGCGGCTGGCCACGGCACTAGTGTTAATGTTAATCCTCGTTGCCGGCGTTTTTTTGGAAAGTAAAGAGCGTTCAACTCAAGAAGTGACGGCTCGCTATGCGGTCGCGGCAAGAGCCGGCGACATAGAATTATTGGCCCGCCTCGTGGCGGGGGAAGCAGCCGGAGAGCCGTATATCGGCCAGGTTGCTGTAGCGGCAGTGGTTTTAAACAGAGTAAAGAGCTCGAAATTCCCGGATTCAATTCCCGAAGTGATTTATCAACCGGGAGCTTTTGAATCGGTAAGCAACGGGCAGATATGGGCCCGGAATCCCACCAGGACGAATTACAATGCCGCTCGGGACGCTTTAAACGGGTGGGACCCTACTTACGGTAGCCTCTTTTTCTGGAATCCCTACAAAAGGGTAAATCCCTGGATATGGACCCGACGGATAATCACTCAGATAGGAAGACACATATTCGCAAGATAAGGGGAGATGATGAATTGAAAAGAAATTACGTTTTGTGGACATTAGTGGTGCTGGTTGCGGCCCTGGCGGCGTTGGGCCTTTGGAGCATGCGCAGCCGGGCATATTCTGCGGAAAACCTTTTGGAGGCCGGCTACCAGAAGGCCTTCTATAACCTGCTGGAAAACGTCAATAACATTAACATACTGCTTTCCAAAGGTCTTGTGACGTCATCGGACGGTCAGAGGATTATGCTTTTAACCAGCGTCTGGCACGAGGCGGAAAAAGCCCGCTCCAATCTTTCTTCCCTACCTTTGGGAAGCAGGGATATGACTAATATGCAGAAATTCTTCGCCCAAATGGGGGACTTTTCCCACACCATTGCCGAAAAAATCGCGCAGGCTCAGACGGTTACCCAAAGGGAGTGGAATATTCTTCGGCAGTTCAAGAAAAATACTCAGAACCTGAACAGGTACCTACGGGAGCTTTCGGATGATGTGGCAAGAGGACGGGTAAACTGGGAGAAAGGTTCTTTTGCCCGGGGTATGAGCAGTAGGGTTGGACAGGTAATGGCCGACAAATTCGTAGCTTTAGACCAGCGGCTCAAGGAAGAAGCGCCGACCATCACCTATGACGGCCCGTTTTCCGACCATGTGGAAGAGATAAAACCGAAAGCCATAACGGGATCGGTCATTTCCGAACAGGAAGCTGTTGAAATAGGGAGGAAATTCATAGAAAACCCGCGGAATGAGCGTTACGATATTTCGGTGACTGCACGAACAAAGGGAACCGTAGATGCCTATACTCTTAGCTTCAGGAGGGCCGGAACGGACGATATTGATATCGTAATGGATGTAAGCCGGCGGGGAGGACATGTTATCTGGTTTTTAAATTCGAGAGACGTCGAGCAGCAGAAAATTGACATAAAAACTGCCGTCGAAAAGGCGAAAAAATTTATCCAGGCCCGGGGTTACAACAATATGGAACCCACAGGTTCATTGCGAGAGAACAATACAATAACGGTGACCTTCGCTTACAAACAGGATAATGTTCTTATGTACCCGGATTTCGTGAAAGTAAAGGTCGCCATGGACAACGGAGACATAGTAGGTTTTGATGCGCTAGGGTACCTGACGAATCACATGGAAAGAAGAATCCCCGAATTTAAAATTGGCGAAAATGAGGTAAGGAATAATTTTGAAAAGAGACTTACGGTAAATAGAATCCGAAAAGTGGTAATACCCGATGAAGGTTTAAAGGAAAGGTTCTGCTACGAGGTCGACGCAAACCTCGAAGACGAGCGCTACTTGATTTACGTCAACGCACTGAACGGTCGTGAGGAGCAGATATTGAAAGTTGTGGAGACCGACAGAGGCACCGTGACCATGTAAGGCTGATCACAAAATTATTTCGGAATGAATAGCCTATTACTAGCAAGATGTAGGGTGAAGGGAGGGGGTCTTCATTGCTTCTTTCCGCCCAAACCAAAAGGGATGCCTTCGTAGTATTTTTAGTTCTGATATTGCTTTTGCTGGCAGAATAGGCGGGGAATACCCCGCTTATTAATATTTGCTTGTAAAAGAGCATAACTAGCCCGAAGGTGAATATTATAATTTAAAGGTAAAAAAATGACTTTTTGGAGGGGTATTTTGTGTCTTTTATCCGTGACCTCGTCGAAGGCATATACCGGCAGGACGAATATTCTTTATTGTATCTTTTACTTATGTCCAACGTCCTGAGCCTTGCGGTTTTTCTTTCCAGAGATTCAAGCTTAAAATCCGCGCCGAGGGAATTGAACGCCGGCGAAAGGGAGAAATCTGCTCTTCTGAATAAGACTCTAAAAACTCCGAGTGAAGAGGCTGAACTACCCGCGAAAAAAGCCGTAGCGGTTACCGCAAGCGGCGGGATCGAATTGTCCGCCCAGGGAAAACAGTTTGAGCAATCTCAAAAAGAAAAAGTGATAGACCTCGGGAAAGTCCGTTCAAAACCCCTGGTATGGCGCTTTCCTGACAATTAAATTACAGCAAGTTACAAAAATCCCGCCAGAATGCCCCCGATTTTAATCGTAGGATGAGATGGTGTAAAATTTTCTTAGGTCAAAAAGAAGGAAAAAGCAGGAGCGACATAGAAGAAAGACCTCACCATCCTCTTACCAGGATGGGTTAAAAAACTCAACAGGACGGCGAGGTCTTATGGAAATAATTCTGTATGTATTTAAAACATTCTTGCTTTGTGCACAAAAAATTTTAGAATTACTTTCAGGAAAATACACTTTTGTCTTACGGAAACACCGTAGAAGAAATAAAAAGGAATGGAGCTGAATGTGTCAATATAAGCCGTCAAACCGTAATGAACACGATAAGGGTTAGATGAAATAAAGCCTTATGAGCAAATCAAAGAAAAAAGGAAGGCACAAGTGCTCTATATAGAAGCGGATGAAGACCATATACATTATCAAGACGGGA
>JASUSP010000085.1 GCA_030446005.1 Tepidanaerobacteraceae bacterium
GGATGGAACAAGTATTAGTGCCTGTAGCGAAAGCTATAAACTCTGGCGAGTTCTCAAGGTAGCGGTGGTAACGCCACTCTCCCCTGGGAAAGTTTTAAGGGACGTCTCTGTCCTGAAGGGAGTATTACATTCAGGGCAAGTGGGGAGACCCGGATAAGGACGCGAGTTCCTGCTTCTTGGGGCAGGGGCTATGGTTGTCCCAAATACCGCCTGCTGGGGCAGGGACAACTTGAAAGGCGGTAAAAAATACCCCAGCCGTCTAAACTGTTGCAGTTTTGCACAGTTTGGATGACCAGGCTTTCCCTTGAGGGAATATATAACTATAGGGAAGGTGCTTTGCCCTTGGGGAGTTAAAGGCCAAGTAAAAGTGGAACCTTTGACCGATGATATAACCCGGTATCAAAAGTTAAAGTCGATTTTCGTAGAAGAAGACGGTGCTTTAAAAGCCTATGACGTTGAATCGGTGATTTTTTTAAAAAAGAGATTTGTGGTCTTAAAACTGCAGGGGATTGACACGGTGGATTCCGCCGAAAGCTTCAGGGATAGATACATCATGGTTCATCGTAAAGACGCGGTAAAGCTGCCAGAAGGACATTATTTTATATGCGACATAATAGGCATGGAGGTATATAATGAGGAAGACGGGACGCTACTGGGACGTATTAAAGATGTAATGAAAACCGGCGCCAACGACGTTTACATTGTGGAACTAAAAAGCGGCAGAGAATTATTGATACCCGCCATAAGGGAGGTAGTAAAAAATATAGACCTTGAAAATAAGAAAATGTCAGTCAAACTCATGGAGGGAATGCTTTAGTGCTGGTATTTCATATTTTGACCCTTTTTCCGGAATTTTTTTCGGGCCCTATGGACGTCAGCATATTGAAAAGAGCCAGGGAAAAGGGACTCGTCAGGATAGAACTCCTGAATATAAGGGATTTTTCGAAAGATAAGCACAGAAAAGTTGACGACTACCCCTATGGCGGGGGTGCGGGAATGGTCATGAAGCCGGAACCAATCTTTGAAGCAGTGGAATATGCGTCCCGCGCCGTTGATGCCGAAAAAAGGAAGATTATACTTCTTTCACCTCAAGGTTCCGTCTTCAACCAGGATATGGCAAGAGAACTGGCAAAACAGGAGCACATAATACTCATATGCGGCCATTACGAAGGAGTAGATGAAAGGGTAAAGACTATAATAACCGACGAAATTTCTCTAGGGGATTTTGTTTTGACTGGCGGGGAAATTCCGGCGCTTGCAATAGTGGATGCTACTTCCAGATTGGTCCCTGGGGTACTTGGAAGTAATGAGTCGCTGAAAGAAGAATCGTTCAGCAGCGGTCTTCTGGAATACCCTCATTACACCAGGCCCGAGGTTTACAGGGGACTTAGGGTTCCGGAGGTTTTGCTTTCCGGAAACCACCGGGAAATAGAGAGGTTCAGGCGAAAGGAAGCATTGCGGAGAACTTTGGAAAAAAGACCCGACCTTTTTAAGAAATTGGAACTTACGGAAGAGGATAAGAGTTTGCTTAAAGAGATGGGATTTGGTTGTCAAGATTAGTGGGTTGTGCTATAATTAGGTCTGGCATATTTAAGAAAGGAGGGAGAACATGTCGGACTTGCTTCGGGCGGTAGAAGAAGAGCAGATGAGAAAGGACATACCCGAATTCAGACCTGGCGATACCGTGAAGGTATACACCAAAGTAGTGGAAGGCAACAGGGAGAGAATTCAGGTTTTTGAAGGCGTGGTCATCGCGAGGAAAGGCGGCGGATTGAGAGAAACCTTTACCGTAAGGAAAGTTTCTTATGGAGTAGGAGTAGAGAGGATATTTCCGCTCCATTCGCCCCGCATAGAGAAGATAGAGGTAGTTCAAAGGGGAAAGGTTCGCAGGGCAAAACTCTACTACTTGAGAAACTTGAGGGGAAAAGCTGCAAGAATCAAGGAGAGGGACTGAGAGACCAGTCCCTTTTATTAATTTACGGGGAAGGTGATTTGGTGCATATTCATTGGTATCCCGGTCACATGTCGAAAACGCGGCGGATAATTAAGGAAAATTTGAAGCTGGTGGATTTGGTGCTGGAAATTATCGATGCACGGGCCCCTAAAAGCACCCATATACCCGATATTTTCGAACTGATAGGCTCAAAAAAGTTGATTTTGATAATGAACAAGGCAGATTTGGCAGATGAAAAAACCACAAAGCTGTGGAAAAATTATTTTGCGAAAAAAGGATTGGATTCGGTTAGCGTCAATTCCCGGAACAAAGCGGGTTTCAAGGAACTGGATGAAATAATACAGGATTTTTCTAAGCAGACAAAAAGGCCTTTGAGGGGTATAGTGGTGGGAGTGCCAAATGTCGGCAAATCCTCGTTCATTAACCAAATTGTTGGGAAAAAGGCGGCAAAGACAGGAAATAAGCCCGGGATAACCCGTGGGAAAATGTGGCTCAAGGCCACAGATAAATTCGAACTTTTGGATACGCCGGGAATTTTATGGCCCAAGATAGAACAAGAATCGGTAGGTCTGAAACTTGCTTTTCTGGGGTGTATAAAGGAAGAGCTGCTGGATGTGGAAAAAATTAGTCTCAAATTAATTGAGCTTTTAGTGAAAAAGCATCCCGAAAAACTGGCGGCCCGTTACAAAATAGAAACACCGGGAAGCCCCGTCGCTGTTTTGGAACAAATTGCAAAAAACAGAGGATTTATAATTTCCGGCGGCAGGCCCGACACTCTGAGAGCGGCGAAAACTCTTTTAAAAGAATTTCAGGACGGGAAACTGGGGAGGATTTCCCTGGAACAGCCGGACGAAGAAGTTGAACCGATTTCTAATAATGATGAGGTGTAAAGGGGGACATAATTTAGTGAAATTTAACCTGGAGGAAGAAAAAAAGAGGGTTTACGAACTTTTTGCCAAGGAGAGGATGCTTGCGGAAAAAGGCTATCGTTACATAGCAGGGGTTGATGAAGCCGGTAGGGGGCCTTTGGCCGGACCTGTGGTGGCTGCTGCCGTTATTCTTCCCTTAAACGTTTTTATAACGCATCTTAAAGATTCGAAACTCCTTTCCGAAAGCAAGCGGGAAAAAGTCTACGAGGAGATAAAGCAAAAGGCCGTGGCGGTTAATTACTCGGTGGTGGACGAAAAGTACATAGACCGGCACAACATTTTAAATGCGACTTTGCTTGCTATGAAAAATGCGGTGGAGGGTCTTCCGGTTAAGCCCGATTTTGTGCTGGTGGATGCGCTGGTAATTCCGGGAATCGAGTTGCCGCAAGAAAAAGTCGTGCACGGAGACAGACTATGTGCTTCGATAGCTGCAGCTTCAATTGTGGCAAAGGTGGAAAGAGATAAGATCATGAAGTATTACCATAAATTATATCCATACTATGATTTTTGGAACAACAAAGGGTACTGCACCAAAAAACACGTCGAATCCATCAAAAAGTACGGGCTATCCCCGGTACACAGAAGGAGTTTTTCCGTAAAAGGTTGGGATTTCATTGGAACGTAAAAAGATTGGTGATATGGGGGAAAAATATGCCCTTGATTATTTAAAGGCAAATAACTACGAAATTGTAAAGGTCAATTACCGGTCAAGATACGGGGAAATAGACATAATAGCAAGAGAAAAAAATACGTTGGTTTTTATTGAAGTCAAGACGAGGACCTCCGATACATATGGAAGGGGCCTGGAAGCCGTTGATATTAAAAAACGAAAAAAGATAAGATTGGTGTCCCTGAATTTTTTGAGCGAATATTGCAAACCCGTTGGGGATTTTAGGTTTGATGTTATTGAAGTAAATGTGGCTAAAGGTAATGTTAAGGAACTTGTCCATGTGAAAAATGCTTTTTAATATCGATTTTTGCTTAAAATCATGAGAATACTTGTGAAATATTGCTTATTGTAGAATATAACAAATATTGATATAATTAAACTAGACAGTTATATACAACTATACTCGCTATAAAAGGTGATTCCCGCTTGGAAAGAAAGGAGTGAGGAAAGTGGAGAACCGTTTCAAAGAATCCCTTCTGGACAAAAACGTGTTTTCAGTGACATGGGAACTAGTGCCCGGAAGAGGTGCAAGGGAAAAGTCTATCGAAGAGGCTCTTGAAGCCGCGGAAGCCGCGGCTAAGGGGGGCAAAGTCCATGCTCTAACCTTGACCGATAACCCGGGTGGCAATCCGGCCATGCTGCCTGACCTTCTGGCAGTGGAGGTGCTTAAGAATGGTATTGAGCCTTTGGTGCATTTTACGTGCAAGGACCGAAACCGAAGCCAGATTGAAAGTCAACTTTATGCCTTGGACAGGGCGGGCGTTAGAAATCTTCTTGTAATGACGGGCGATTATCCGGTAACGGGTTATTCGGGAAGGCCTAGACCGGTTTTTGACGTGGACCCTATTCACGTTCTCGACCTTATCTCGCAGATGAACCGGGGACTTGAATATAAAGGAATTAAAGGAACCGTTAAGCATCAGCCCAGCGATTTCTTTGCCGGAGCGGTGGTGTCCCCTTTTAAAGCTACTGAAGCGGAGCAGATGGTTCAGTATTTCAAATTAAAAAAAAAGGTGAAAGCTGGAGCTCAATTCATTGTCACCCAGTTGGGTTACGATGCTAGAAAGTTTCACGAAGTAATTCAGTTTATACGCCAGCAGGGATGGGAGATTCCCGTAATAGGAAATATCTACGTTTTGCCTCTTGCAACGGCCAGAATAATGAACAAAAACAAGATTCCGGGCTGTGTGGTTACCGATAAGTTGTTGGCCAAGCTCGAGGAAGAAGCAGAGTCCCCCGATAAAGGACGTCAGGCCCGACTGGACAGGGCGGCGAAAATGTATGCTTTTATGAAGGGCATGGGTTACGACGGCGTTCATATCGGAGGGCACAACGTAAAATACGAAGATGTTGAATATATAATTGAAAAAGGGGAAGAACTGAGCAAGAACTGGATGAACTTTATACATGAGTTTGACTTCCCGATTCCGGGTGGGTTTTACTATTACGAAAAGGACGAAAAAACCGGTCTAAACAAGCCCGAACCAGTGGACCGGAAAAATAGGCCGCTGGATGCCAAAGTAGAATTCATATATCCACTGTCGATTTTGACCCACAAGTTAATGTTAGAACCGGGAGCGCCTTTATGGGGCCTGATGAGAGGAATAGCCAGGAGGGTAGACGGAACCAGCTTAGAAAGGCCGTATCACGCCTTTGAGCACCTGACCAAAGTTTGCCTTTACGATTGCCATGATTGCGGTGACTGTGCCTTGATGGACCTGGCTTACGTATGTCCCATGTCTCAATGTCCGAAAAATCAGAGAAATGGTGCGTGCGGCGGCAGTTACATGGGATGGTGTGAGGTTTATCCCAATGAGAAAAAATGCGCTTATGTGCGCGCCTACGCCCGACTGAAGCATTACGGCAGGGAACGTGAATTGGATGGCGATATTGTACCTCCACCCAATTGGGATCTATACCAAACATCCTCCTGGATTAATTACTATTTGGGGCGCGATCATTCGGCTAAAAAACTGGGAATAGAACGGGTTGAAAAGAAGAAAAAGGAAAAGTAAAGAATCACTTTAAAACCCGGGCCATTAATCAAGTACAAATTTTTGTGTAAAAATCCTTCTGGTTAGGACAAGGCGACTAATCCGCCCAAAATACTCCGCCATATCCAAGTAGGATGCAAAATTGCAGAATCAATGGTAATATTATATTGAGCCATTTCTCATCCCTCCGGTTAGGTTTTTGGTTTCCTCACCTTTAATTCTAACCAGAGGGGTGAGGGTGGCTCAACCCTTTTTTAAAACTTCCTTTTTACACAATTATATGGACTTAATGAAAATTATTAAGCCCGCATAATTTTTATGATGGTTAATTGTAAAATTAAATGCGACACCAAAAAATAGTTGAACCATAGCGTGAAACCCGATATGATGTTGGTTGACCAAAACTAACATCAAGGAGGGTTTCAGCTATGGTTCTTAC
>JASUSP010000086.1 GCA_030446005.1 Tepidanaerobacteraceae bacterium
AATGTTTGTTCGCCTCATGCTTCTATTTTAGCACAACTGGCCGCCGCTTTCATCCCTACCCTTGAAAGGGTAGGGCCTTCCCGCGGCGGTTCTGTAAATTCCGGCCGGCCTGCCTTGATATAAGCAAACTCCCTTTAATACAGGATTTGTTTTACAGTCTTCAACCAATCTTTTCATGTCTTCATCGTCAAGAAATGCAGCGTTAGGCGATTGTCGAAAAGCCTCATTGTGGATTATCTTAAAGGCGCCCTTATTTTGATTTGACAGCATTTCAAAGGATATTTCCGGGGAAATATCGCTTTGTGTCGAGACTTCATCGCTGCATCGATACTTCATGACTAAAACTTTGTGGGTATGCCTGTACCCAAATGATTCGATATTGGGCTGCAGAAAATCCAGATCCGGCGTAATGCCGAGGGTAATCTTTTTTACTCCTTTCGAAATACAGTAATTCTCGCACTTTTCTATGAGTATCTTAAAGCATTCAGCTACTCTTCCCATATAGTCCATATTTATTCCGGTTACAAATGCTTCCCCACTATTAGTGATCTCTTTTGTTATAGCGGCCATGGTGCCCAGGATTTCACCGCTTTCCCACAGGGAAAAATAACTTTCACCAAAATTAAAAACAGCTCCGCCGTAATTTCTAAGCATTTCTTCGTACGTTTCTATGTAATGATTCCAGCCGTTTTTAATAAGATAACTATAAAGCTGCTTTTTTCCGCGTTCATCGAGTTCAACGAACGAATAAACCTTCATAAGAACACCTCCATCTAACCACGTCTATATTAAGATATGTGACTTGATATACTATGCCTTTCAATTTTCTACAAAACAACGGTGATGTCCTCTATTTTTATTTACTTAAGAAAATTACACAGTTTTCAACCACGTATTTTCTTGATTTTAAATTAAGTTGTGTTAGAATAATATAGTCATAATAGTTTGTAAAATATTTTATGGTTGAATTCCCTGATAGCTGCCCGTAATTTGTACAAGGTATACAAGATGGGCGAAGTTTCCGTTGAAGCGCTGAGGGGAGTCAGCTTCGAATTGATGGAAGGCGAACTGTTGGTGGTCCTGGGGCCCAGCGGTTCTGGAAAGAGCACCCTGCTCAACATCATAGGGGGAATGGATAGGCCAAGCGGTGGAGAACTTTTTTTCCTGGGCACACCTATGCACGACGCCGACACACGGCAGCTGACTTTTTACCGCCGGAATGACGTGGGATTTGTTTTTCAATTTTACAACCTCATGCCGAACCTAACGGCTTTGGAAAATGTCCTTCTTTCGGTGCAGATAGCCCGAAACCCCCTTTCTGCAGAAGAACTTCTGGAAAAAGTTGGGCTTTCCGACCGGAAGGACCACTTTCCTTCCCAGTTATCCGGTGGAGAACAGCAGAGGGTAGCCATAGCTAGAGCCATGGCAAAAAATCCGAGGATGCTCCTTTGCGATGAACCGACGGGAGCTTTAGATTATAAAACAAGCATCCAGGTCCTGAAACTACTTAAAGATTTTTGCGACATTTATTCCAAAACGGTGGTTATAATCACCCACAACACCGCCATAGCCCGAATTGCCCAGAGAGTCTTCCATTTGAAAGATGGCAGACTGGACAGAATCGAAGTGAACGAAAACCCACTTCCACCGGAGAAGGTGACCTGGTAATGCTTTGGCTAAAAATGATTAGGGATTTAAAAGAGAATAAAGGTTCGTATATAGCCTGTACAGTGATAATAATTCTGGGAGTTCTTATCTTCACGTCGTTTACCACGGTAGTGGAAAGTTTAAGATCTTCTCAGCAGAAGTTTTACAAAGATCAGAATTTTGCCGACGGATTCGTAAAAGTGAGGGGAATACCTAGAAATGAAATAAAAAAGCTGGAAGATGTCGAAGGAATACAAAAGATTCAGGGGCGATTGGTAAAGGACGTGACGGTATTAATGCCCGGCGCGCGGGATAACAACGTATACTTACGCCTAGTTTCAGTTGACCCCGATATGCAAAACCCGATAAACGGGGTACTCCTTATCCAGGGTAGACCCCTCGATGAAGATTACATGAACGTTTGGATTGACAGCAAATTTTTTAAAGCAAACAAGCTGAAACTGAACGATGAAATCCAGGTCATAGCCGACGGCAGGATAAGGAAACTCACCGTGACCGGTGTTGGCGACAGCCCGGAATTCGTCTACGTCCTCCGCACTGCAGCGGACGTTTACCCTTCACCGGAAACTTTCGGAATTGCCTTTATTCCGGTAAAGTCGATGGAAAGGCTTTTTCCCGACGAAAAATATTATAATGAAATAGTGTTCACCCTAAAACCGGGAACCGACTACGAAAAGGTGAAAGAAGAGCTGGAAAAAAGGCTTAAATCCTATGGCTTAGAAAGCATAATCCCCCGCTCGGAACAAATGAGCCACATGCTTTTGGAAATGGAACTGGAAAGTGTCGAATCGATGTCCAGGGCCATGCCCGTTATGTTTCTTTCCATCGCAGGTGCGATTTTGTACATCACCCTAAAAAGGTTGATAGAACATCAGAGGGGAGAGATAGGAATATTAAAAGCCATGGGCTATACTTCAGGAGAAATTTTATTCCATTACATGTCCTATGCACTAACTTTAGGAATATTGGGAGGCCTTATCGGCAGTTTCCTGGGAGCGCTTCTTTCTTATCCCATGGCTTCGATGTATCGGAAATTTTTCAACCTTCCCGACCTTAAAGGGAATTTCTCCCCTTCTTTAATCTTCTTCGGTATACTTCTTTCCCTCTCGTTTTCCCTTATCGCCGGTTATCAGGGGTGCAAGAAGGTCCTGGCCCTGGAACCCGCCGAGGCCATGCGACCTCCAGCTCCCACCCACAGCAGGAAAGTTTTTTTGGAAAAAATAGGTTTCCTGTGGAGAGTGCTCACCGTCCAGGAAAAGATGGCCGTGAGAAATCTGTCGAGAAACATCGGGAGGAGCCTGTTCATATTCCTGGGCATAATGCTCTGCTTTGCCATTTCCACATTTACCTGGTCGATGAATGACCTGGTGCAGAAGATGATGTTCGACCAGTACGAAAAAGTGGAGGTTTATGATGTAAAGATAACCTTTTCAAGACCACTTCATGGAAAGAATGTGCTAAGGGAACTTGCTGCTTTTCACGGAGTGAAATATGTTGAACCGATGGCAGAGGTCCCGGTCACTTTGAAAAACCGGTGGCTGAAAAAGGAAGCGGTTATTCTGGGGCTTACCAGGAATAGCTATCTTTACAATATTCTGGACAGAAATTATAATAAAATCACCCTTCCCGAAAGCGGCATTATTCTTTCCGAAAGGCTGGCAAAAGTACTGGACGCAGAAGTGGGAACAAAGCTAGTGGTGGAAAGCCCCATGAGAGCAGGAAAAGAAGATGGCGTTCTTGAGGTTGCCGGAATAATTCCCCAGTATCTAGGAATAAACGCTTATATGGAAATAGGGGCTCTGCAAGATTTTTTCAACCAGAAAGATATAGCAACGTCGGTTTTGCTGAAGGTTGAAAGGGAAGCGATAACACCCCTTAGACAAAAGTACATGTACAGCAAATATATAAATTCCATCGAAGAACGGGAACAGAGGCTCAATAAATTCAAAAAAATGATGGCCTCCTACGGCAGCATGATTTATATATACGCTCTGGTGGGAGTTACCATCGGGTTTGCCATCATCTACAGTTCCTTTGTTATTTCCTTGTCGGAGCGAGCCAGGGAACTTTCTTCAATGATGGTGCTGGGAATGACGCCGGAAGAGGTGCTTTCAGTTGTGACTTTCGAACAATGGTGTATAAGTGTACCTGCCATAATGGCAGGAGTGCCCGTTTCAAAAGCAATGATGGCCGGAATATCGCGGTTTATAAGCAACGATATGTTTAGCATACCGGAAAACCTGACATTAAAATCACTCTTTTTAGCTTTGGCTGTTACCGCATTCTCGGTATGGATAGCTCAGAAGGCAGCAGCTCGAAAGATTAAGGGTTTAAATCCCTCGGAAGTCCTTAAAACGAGAGAATAAAATTTATTAAAAGGTGGTGTAACAGTGAAAAGAAAAATTATAATATTTTTGCTAATATTTATCGCCCTTTTGGGGATTGCTTTTTACAAAAAAGGCAGGGTTGTTGATGCAGAAGTTCTGGAAATTCAACGGACTACGGTAAGTAGGACTCTTAAGGAAGAAGGCAAAATAATCCCAAAGGTAGAACATTCCGTCCACAGTATTCAGGCGGGTGAAATAATAAAATTATACGTAGAAGAAGGCCAGGAAGTCAGGGCAGGAGAAATATTGGCCCAGCTGAATTCAAAGGAACTCGAGTTTCAGTTAAAGCAATTGCAAGCCCAGCTCAAAAGCCTCCGGGGAGAAGAAGCCAAGGCTTTTCAAAAACCTCTTGACTCTGAAATAAAAAGCCAGGAATTGCTGGTAGAACAAGCGCGGCACGACCTGGAAATCCTAGAAAATGACTTTGAGAGAATGGAAAAACTGTACAGCGAAGGTGCCGTTACGCTAAAAGAATACGAGAATGCCAAAAATATGCTTGAAAAGGCAAAAATCAACTTCCAGCGGCAGCAGGAAGCCTTAAAACTTCTTTATGAATCCCGGAACCCCACCGCAGAATCCAGGATTTATTATGCCGGACGGGCCGAAGCTTTACAATCCCAGATAGACCTATTAAAATACAGGATCGAAAGGTGCAAAATCACTTCACCTATCGACGGAATAGTGGCGGACCTTTCAGTTAAACAAGGCGATGTGGTAAACCCGGGAGTCAAACTTATGAATATTTTTCAAGGTGAAGAATATTATGTGGAGGTTTTCGTTCCGGCTGACTCGGCACCGGACATAAAAGAAGGAATGAAAGTGAAATTGATTCAGGAAATAAAAGGCAAAGACTTCCTTTTCGGCGGAGTAGTGGAAAAAATCGCTCCCTCTGCAGTTGAAACGATATCGGCCTTAGGCATCCAGGAGCAGCGTGTCAGGGTTACCGTAAGACCCCTACCTCCTGAAAACCTGCAATTAATCCCGGGCACAGCGCTTGACGTTGAATTTACGTTGGATAGAAAAGAAGGAGTGCTAGCCGTGCCTAAAACCGCCCTTTTCCCAAACGAAAACGGAGACGCCGTATGGGTGGTAGAGAACGGCAGGGCAAAAATCCGCCCGGTAAAAACAGGTTTTGAAAATGAAAGCCTAGTGGGTCATAGAAGAGGGGTTGAAGGAAAAGGACCTGGTCTACTGAACCCCCAGATGTCAGGGCTGAAAGAAGGAATAAAAATACGCTTAAAGCTCGTAAAACTCGATATCGAGTAAGAGGGGGTGACTAACCCCCGTCCCCTCACACCACCGGACATGCGGGTCCGCATCCGGCGGTTCACCAACTCAGATTTCGCACCCTTTCCCATAAGATATTATAATTTTTCAATTCCATAAAATGGCAATAATAATCTAAGGCGGGTTTATGAAAATAACAAAGTCAATCCTAAGGAAACCTACCACTCTCCTTAGCTCACTTATATACTTCTCGGGCAAATAACGCTTGATTTTGTCGTTTTCACTTACCTTCAGTACCTTTACGTATTCAAATAGCTCGAGAATCCTGCTTCCCGTTGGCTCAAAGCTTTTTACCTTGCCTACCAGTTCGAGAGGTTCTTTCTCTTTTTTAAGCGCACGGCGAACCTTATCTGGATGACCATGTAGATTAAAAGGGCTATTAACACTACGTAAGAAAGAGCTTCAAGCCGCTGGCTCTTCTTTACAAATAGAGGTCCTACGTAAAGAGGGTTCTTGATGAATCTGAACCGGTTTTCTACTACCGTCTGTTCCTTATATTCTCTTAAAATG